>JALHSU010000109.1 GCA_022865345.1 Candidatus Zixiibacteriota bacterium | reverse complement strand
GATTTCTCAAATAGGAACTCTTCCATTGCTCCTGCCATAAAATCACCTTTGATCGCATCGATCGGAACCCCTTCTCCGGAGATTACTATTCCGCTCTGGCCAGTTGCAACAAAATAAGGGTTCCAGCCGAATTTTTTTGCCACTTCGGTCAGCTCAAAAGCCGTAATCATCTTCCCTGACCTGCAGTCTGTGCCAATAGTCAACACTACCTTAGCCTTATTTTTTTCAGGCAGGTAGTCTGCGACCTTATTATACCCCTCTGCCTCTCTCAGGTCAATAATCGCCACCTTCCTGAAATTGGCTAAGGTAGCAAGTTCAGGGTCTCTACTTAATTTATCGTGCATTCCGTTGAGAATATTTAGACCATTTTCAAGGGCGGAGATAATTTCTTTTCTCCACTCTGAAGGAAGTTTCCCGCCCCGTGGTGCAATCCCGATTAAAAGCGAATCCGGATTATAAGGAAGTGAGCCTTCCACATTTTTAACAACCGGAATATTCCCCCCCAAACCGATGATTTCCTGAGAGGTTTTGCCCGCCCTGGTAGAATCAATAACCGCCACCACCTCCGAAGGCTTATATCTGATCAGCCCGTAAGCCGTCTTCGCCTCCAGCGCCGTAAAACACCCCTCCGCCAAAATCACAATCCTTCTTTTTACTCTCCCCCCTCCCTTTAGAGAGGACATTAAACCTCCATGTAAGGAGTTACTTCAGTCATCAATCCAATTGCAAAACATATTTTACATATATGCAAAGTTGTAGAAAGTAACCAAAGCAAAGTCTCATACCTATGTGGCAAAAAATAGCTGGATTCCTTTAAATAGAACTAAAATTGTTATTTGAACTGTACACCTTCCCTCTTGGATAAAGGTAGATTAAGTAGTATTTCATCGAACCCTACAGGTTCCATGGCGTAGACTATCTCGGATAATCGACGGAAGGCAGCCCTTCGAATAGAGTCTGAGAACGTGTCTCTAGATTCCAAAATACTCAGAAGCACATCGAAAAAAGCTTGTTGATCATTAGCTTCACAGAAGCCAGCCTCACTAATTACAAGCCGCCATGCATTGACAAGTTCTTCATTATCCGACTGTTGAATCATAGTTAACCATTCTTCACCTTTTTCAGCCCATTTTAGTCGACATTGTGCCATACCTTCTATATATCTTGGACGCCATATGTCCAGTTTATCATTAGCAAGCTCCCAATATTTATCCCCAACCCATGCTTCTTTAATTTCCTCTCGTTCATAAAAGAAAGTTCTTTCTTGCGAAATTGCTGATAGGGAGACTGCGGCTAAGCGAACAACTTCCAAATTGTCGTTTCGTAGCATGTTTACAAGAGTTGACTTAACACGCTTATCGCGGTCTATAAACCAACTGTGTAATGGAAAGCGAGAGATATTATGGACCATGCTATACAATTTAGAAATATGTTTATCCTCAATAATATCAGCACTGAACGAAGCCCAGTATAAAATACTGAGTGAATCATACTTCGGATCTATTAGGGTATAATACTTCGCTAAGAAATCTTCGAAGATGTACTTCAGTTTGCTCGCAGTTTTTAATTCTTGCTCTGTCTTCGGGTCATGCCATTTATACAAAACAAGTGGAAGATCAAACGCAATACGTCTTTCTTCTTTTGCTAATTGCGTAGCAGTTGTATCAAGGATCATCTCACATAACTCCAAATCGTTTAATAGTTGTCTATACGTTGGCCTAAGACTCCTTAATGATATACCGCGACAGTCAAACCAATTATTCAATTCAGTGAGAATTTCCGAATCTAAAAATTTCTTAATAGTTTCATTGCGATGGAAATCTATCCAATAATAAAGTTTAGCTGGATGATTTTTTATCTTTTCGCTTTTTTTATTTATCAGTTCATTAAGTTCTTCGAGTTCTTTCTCGAATTGTTCTTGAGACTTATAGTACTCAGAGACGGTATAAAGGTCCCTGTGACAAATAGACAATTCTTTTTCAACCGGTAAGTCGAAAATGTTGCTGATGATACTGCGGAGTCTCGGTTCAATTTCTCTATTCTCATGGAGTGCTTCTGAAATTTTTATATATTTCTTCAGGTTACTTGGTTCGTTTAGGAACTCAAATAATGCAATGAGAAAGTTTGTAAAAGGTTGGTTTTCTTTTGAGAAGACTTCACAAAATGACCTGACTAAATTCGAATTCTTGGTTAATAATGCGATTACCTTTTGGTTGGCAATTCTCGGTAAGCTAACCTGAACTAACCAGTCCTTTGCTTTGTATCCTATCCTTGAGGGTGCCAGATGATACCACACCGCGAGTTGGCAAACTGCCCAGAAAAGGAGTGAATTTGTTTCACGGTTTTCCTCAGGCTTTACCGAAGATAGCCTTTGTATACTTTTCGAAAATTCAGGTTCAGAGGTAGACATGTATCTTTGACATCCTAGCAAAAAAGCTGTGGCAAGTGCCATACTTGCTTTTGAAGAAAGCGAAAATCTGAAATAAGAGCCGAGATTGGCCCAGTAAGGTTCAAGAGTCCACGACATCGTTTTGTAAGGCACAACTCCAACCAGTTCTTCAAATAGTTTTATGCCCCATGATTCAACCAGTTGGTGTTTGAATACTTCGGACAAAGCCCATAATTTCATTTTCTCAGAATCAGACTCAGCTGCTCTCTGCATAGCAGACCGCAATGGCTCGTCAACATAAAAAATCTTTTCATAAGCATCAACATATAGTTCCAGATTTTCTAGTGCTACATTCTTTAGTCTCTCCTTCATCCAAGGACGAATTACACGCTCTTTATATTCATCAGGAAGGTTTTTCAATTCATTAACTACTTCATCACCTTGTCTTATAAGGGTATTATCAAACAGGGTTAAACCATATTGAATTGCACCAATTTCATTGTGGGGTTGTCGCAAGACTCTATCATCTACCATTTCCAAGACTAGCCCAGCACCTCTTCTAAGAAATCTGTCCGCTCTCTCTATATCTATCTCACGACATACATCTATCATACTTGGGGCTTCGCCTGGGCGAGTTCTACCTACTCTTCCTGCGAAAAATAAAGCCACATTGCGCCAGTAAGGAGACCTTATGATAGCTCCAAATCTCAAATCTCTTTCTTTAGTATCTTTCGCTGTATCTACTAGATGGGCAGCTGCAAAGAATTCCCTGGTGGTCGTCAAACCAAATCCAACCTTTCCTTCTTGTGGGCTTTCTATTAAAACAAGACGTTGACTGGCTTCAGTAATAATTTCGTCTACTTTAACATTTAATTCTGTTTCACTAAGTAATGGATTACTATGAGTAAGATATTCCTTAACTTTTTCCTTAAATTCGAGCACATCCATTAATGCCGCTGTTTTATCTTTTTCAGCCCGTCTATGAAGTATATATGCAAGGTATCTATGAAGGCCATAAATTATATCCTGTTCAGTTCTCAATAATTCCGGACGCTTTTTCTGTTCGCGCTGATAGATTATATCCATATATCGCTCAAATAATTCTTCTCGTTGTTTTGGAGGAGTACCTCTTGCTCTAATAATGACTAGAAGAATAGTTACCTGTAGAGGAGTCTGCGTTAGAACATTAACCACTCTGTCCTTTAAGCATACATCAAATGTACCGCGAATTCTTTCTATTTCTCTGGGATTTGGTTCACGAGAGTCTATCCAGCGATTGGCGTAGGCTAAAGCCTTTGCTGACGACAACTTTTGCAGGACTAAATGCAGATAATTCGCTGGATCAAATTCTTCTGAATACCCGTATGGTCTTGTCGTAGCTATTACTCTTATATCTCCTTTCAGTCCCTCTCTTATTTGACGAACAAAAGATGTTATGTTATTCAAGACTCTTTTTCGCAATTCCTTTCCGGGAACTTCGTCAAGGCCGTCCAATACCAGAAGAATCGGATTAGTTTCTACTATCGTTCGCACTTCTTCAGGTTCTGTATCTCGCAACGCATCCCTGGTAATTCTGTATGCTATGAAATGAAATAGGCTACCGGAATCATCGCAGGTAGTAATCTACTGTGCATATTCCTTTAGAAGAACTCTGAATGACAGACGAAGGGTACATTTTTCAAACTCTTGAGCATTTTCGCCTAGTTCTTTCAACCTCCCAGTTAAACGAGCTCTGTGAATTTGCGCGACGTACTGCCCCAAAGTAGACTTGCCTTCGCCAGGTCCGCCGATAAGGACGACTCCGGCAATAGAATCGTCGAGTAGATAGGAAAGAGCTGATGTTCTTTTCTCGTCTTCAGCAGCCTGCTTTAGCCAGTGCGGAAATCTCTCCAATAATTTCGGATCTTGGGGAAGTGTTGGAGCATTGATTTCCAAGTCGATAAAAACCTGTTGAAGCGTAACCGGCTTATCTTCTACATCACCTGCATCATCAAGAACTGCACACTGCTCCTGCTTATAGCACTCCTCGCTATAAAGCTGAACGAGGGCATCCAAATCGATTTGTTTGCTTTCTATCTTCTTCGCCAGACTAGCAATAATGTCACCTGGCACCACTAAATGCGCATATGTCTGTCGAATGCCTGGGTAATTATCGAGAAATCTGCAAATCTCATCCGACCCCAAAACATCAATATGCTTCATTGCATGCCGATACTTAGGTATGATTTCATTCTCAATCTTATCTTTTATTCCTTTTTGAAATACAGGAGTAAGACAAACATTTGTCATAAGGATATAATTATCACAAGGGTGCTTATATTTTTGTGTTATTTTCAACAGTTCACCGTTTAACTCCATTAGCAAACGAGCTCTTGCTTCCTTTGGACCAATTTGTCTTACGTCGTGAAACTTTGCCTGGAAAATCCATCTTCCATCCCATTGTTCTTCTGTTGAAGGGTAAGGAGCTTTGCCAGAAAAAGTAGCCTCCCTGCCAGCATCGGTGCCCATTCCATATACCTTAACCCCCGGCCCGATCACCTGTTGCAGCAGGGCTTGGCACATCCGCTCAAACTCCAGTGGCTCAAAAGCGTCAAGATTATACTTGAACAACGCAGTCCCTTCCTTTATTGCCTCTCAAGACAGGTGGGTCAATCCTGGGTTGCCATGACTCAAGGGGCATATAACAGTTCTTATCTTTGCTTCATCGTAGGTTCGAGTGAAACCGTACCTGTTTTCTCAAAATCTTTCCCAATTTAACTTTCTCCCTTCCATCCTGCAACACTTTTTTATCTTATCACCCCTAAAAAATCACCCAACAGAAATTGGGCTCTGCCGATTAAGAGGGTGACTCTGGACATAACTGTATATCCAAAAGTCGCTCCGAAGAAGAGCATCATAAAGAAAACCCCGATTTTGGCTGAGGTGCCTAGAGCACCTTTGTGCTCCCTGGAGAAGAAAAAATAGCTCAAGGTAGTAATCACCGCCAGGGCAACGATGATATTATTAATCGAAGCATAAGAGCCCATAGAAGCCTTCATCTGGGCAAAAATCTGCGCTTGCATCATCGCCGGGATGGAAACCCCGGCACCAGCACCTATTATCAAAGCCATCGAAATCCTGGAAAGCCAGGCAAGTTTCGGGAAAAACCTGAGGAACATAAAGAACCCCAAAATCCCGGGAATAAGATAAAGCAGGTCACCTTCTCTGAAAATCGGAAAAATAAGCTTCGGCACAACCGTGGTCTTGATGGAGATTACAATGAAATACCCTACAGATATACCGACCAGGAGATACTCTGCAAATTTATAGAATGGGTTGTCCCTGTAGAGAAAGGAAAAGATGAACAAAGTCAAGATTGCGGCGATTAAAGTACCTAAGTCCACCGGTTTCTCCTGTTTGTGCGAGAATTGGATTTCCCGCACACTTCATAAGCACAGAACACTGTTCTGTCCCTACAGTTCCTTGTTGTCATTCTGAGGGAATGAAGTGACCGAAGAATCTATCGTTTCCAGTGAATAGATTCTTCCTCCCACCAAAGGCGGGACTCAGAATGACAATGGCCTACTCCCAGCGTCATCAGCTTTTCCGTCGGGTCAGGGG
>JALHSU010000108.1 GCA_022865345.1 Candidatus Zixiibacteriota bacterium | reverse complement strand
TTAATGACAAAAGCACCAGATAAAGTATTCATACATTCGGTAAAAGGGATGTTGCCTCATAATAGATTAGGCGACAAGATATTGTCCAAGCTTTTCGTTTATAGCGGGGAAAAACACCCGCATCAAGCTCAAAAGCCTGTGCCTTTAGAGCTATAGGATTTTTAACTAAAAAAGTGAAAGATTTCAGGAGGTGAAGTTTTGGAAAGAAAAGTATATTCAGCTACAGGCAGGAGGAAAACCTCAGTTGCCAGAGTCAGGATAATCGTTCCGGGAAACGGCAGAAGGATGATTAACGGCAAGGAGCTGAAAAACTATTTACAGAAGGATGACCTGATCAGACATGTTTTGCAGCCTCTGGAGGTATCCAAGGTGGACGGTAAAATGGACGTGGTCTGCAGTGCTACAGGCGGTGGGATTTCCGGCCAGGCCGGGGCTATCAGGTTGGGGATTGCCAGGGCACTGGCTCAATTGGATGAGAATCTGAAAAAGCTTTTGAAGGATAAAGGGTTTTTGACCCGTGACCCGCGAATGGTTGAACGGAAAAAATACGGACAGCCAAAAGCCCGCAAAAGATTCCAGTTTTCCAAGAGATAAGGTAAGTTAGTTGGGGATTTGCATGTTTGTAGGGGCGACCCGTCGGGTCGCCCCTACATGATGAAAAAGAGTTTGGTTTTTGGGATTAAAAGGTGAGAGAAATCCAATTCACGCACCAACTAAAATAACAGTAATTAGAGGGGTTGTAATGACTAAAATGAATTTCGGTAAATTAGAAGTACTCGATCCAAGAGAAGTATGGGAAAAAGAGGAAAAAGATTTTACACCGTGGCTTGCCGAAAATGTGGAGGCTCTTTCAGAGAGTATAGGAATTCCAATATCTATCGAACAGACCGAAAAGCAAGTTGGTGCATATAAACTTGATGTCTTAGGAAGAGTAGAAGGTACTGATAAAGTAGTTGTAATTGAGAATCAATTAGGACCAAGTGATCATAATCATCTTGGTCAATTAATTACTTATGCAGCTGGATTAGGAGCAGCCATTGTTATTTGGGTTACTCCTCAAGTACGAGAGGAACATCGGGCTGCTATAGAATGGCTTAATAACATTAGTGGTGAAAATATCTCTTTTTTCCTTGTTCGACCAGAGGTAATCAGAATAGATGACTCCAAACCAGCAGTTCGATTTCAACTGGAGGCAGGTCCAAGTGCTTTTGTCGAAGGATTACGAGATGCTGTTGAGAAAGAAGATGCCCCTCGTCATCTTTTCAGACGGCAGTTTTGGGCAGAATTGTTCACTTTCTTAGCAGAAAATGGACACCAATGGGCAAAAGGTCGTCGTACAACAAGAGATTCGTGGATTAGCTCGTCAGTTGGTCGTTCTGGTGTGGGGGTAAATATATCAATGGCTCAGGGATCTCGTCTTCGCGTCGAGATCTATTTGAATCATCCTTCTTCTGAACAAAATACTGAATGGTACGAGACTCTGATTAATCATAAGTCTGAGGTTGAGAAAATTCTTGAAGGAGAGTATGTAAATTGGGAACCATTAGAGGGTGCAAGAGCGTGTCGCGTTGCCGTCTACTTGCCTTACGATAAAGAAAAGGCTGAGGATGATTCTGAATATAGACAGTCATTATTCTCTTGGATTAGCAAGAATGCAAAATCAATGCGGGAGATAGCGAAAAAATATTTAGTAGCCTGATTTAATTAACAATGTTAAGTTTAATTATTGTAATAAACATCTTTAAGGATTTATATAGTTTATTTAATAGGAGTTTCAAACTTTAAGAAATCAAAAGTGAGAAAAAGTGTATTCTAACCCAGTAAAGTCTTCAGACTTAAAATTTCATCCAGTAACCTCCAAACGCTGGAAAGACCTTGAAAATCTTTTCGGCGAGAGAGGCGCTTGTGGTGGTTGCTGGTGCATGCTCTGGAGGCTTCCTCGCGCTAAATGGCAGCAGCAATTAGGCGAGAAGAACAGAAAAGCATTGAAGAAAATAGTTGATTCCGGTGAAGTGCCTGGTATTCTGGCTTATGCGGATGGGCAGCCTATAGGGTGGTGTGCAGTGGCACCGAGGGAAAGGTTCCAGCTTTTAGAGCGCTCCCGGATAATGGGAAAAGTGGATGAAAAACCGGTCTGGTCGGTGGTCTGTTTTTTCGTGGCAAAGCAGTTCAGGCAAAAAGGTATGAGTGTCGCGATGCTGAAAGCCGCAGCACAATATGCAGGAAAAAAAGGTGCAAAAATCGTCGAAGGTTATCCGGTAGAGCCAAAAAAGGACAGGATGCCGGATGTCTTTGCGAATACTGGCCTGGCATCTGCATTTCGCCAGGCAGGATTTAAGGAAGTGCTGCGCAGGTCTGAAACTAGACCGATTATGAGGTATTTTATTTGAGGAGAAAAAAAATGAAGACAAAATTAATTCTCCTGTCAACTCTTTTTACTGTATTTCTC
>JALHSU010000107.1 GCA_022865345.1 Candidatus Zixiibacteriota bacterium | reverse complement strand
GCTATCCTTACAAGTAGTAACGTTCGTGACGGCAACGTCATGAACTGGACCAAAAGCAAGAACACTACCATCATATGAGCCAACGTAGACCATGCCGCCAGCAACAGCAGGAGAAGAATACACACCGCCCCCTGTTGCGTAGCTCCATATGAAAGCACCAGTAGAAGCAGACAAACAGTAAACACTACCATCATATGAGCCCACGTAGACAAGCCCGCCAGCAACAGCGGGAGAAGAATACGCAATGGGTCCGCCTGTTGCGTAGCTCCAAAGTTTCGTTCCAGTAGAAGCAGACAAACAGTAAACCTTGCCATCATATGAGCCAATGTAGACCAGTCCGCCAGCAACAGCGGGAGAAGACAAAACAATATCGCCTGTTCCGTAGCTCCATATAAAAGCACCAGTAGAAGCAGACAAACAGTAAACACTACCATCCTCTGAGCCCACGTAAACTCTGCCACCAGCAACAGCAGGAGAAGAATACACACAGCCGCCTGTTGCGTAGCTCCAAAGTTTCGTTCCAGTAGAAGCAGACAAACAGTAAACACTACCATCATATGAGCCCACGTAGACCAGTCCGCCAGCAACAGCGGGAGAAGACAAAACAATATTGCCTGTCGCGTAGCTCCAAAGTTTCGTTCCAGTAGAAGCATCCAAACAGTAAACCTTGCCATCATATGAGCCAATGTAGACCAGTCCGCCAGCAACAGCGGGAGAAGAAAGCACACTGCTGTCTGTTGCGTAGCTCCATATGAAAGCACCAGTAGAAGCAACCAGACAGTAAACATTGCCATCAAATGAGCCCACGTAGACCATGCCGCCAGCAACAGCAGGAGAAGAAGACGCCATGCTGCCTGTTGCGTAGCTCCATATGAAGGCACCAGTAGAAGCAGACAAACAGTAAACCTTCCAATCGTCTGATCCAACATAAACTCTACCGTCGGCAACAGCAGGAGAAGACTCAACATATCTGCCTGTTGCGTAGCTCCATAGTGTGTGGTTTGTGGTTGGCCCGCTTGAAGAGGAGAATCCGCTGTGACCTAGGTCGTGGTGGAACATGGGCCACCAGTCAACAGTAAGCGCGCCCCAAGGTGCCATGAGGGGGTAGTTGTCTTGATTGCTCGCGTCAATAACGTAGGGTGTGTCGCCTATTCCGTCGCTTCCAGTTTGATTCTGGTATGGGCCACTGTACAAGTCTGTGCCGTTGTAGTCGCTCCAGTAGTTTCCGCCAGAAGCGTAACCGTCATCCCAAGCATTCGCTGAGCCGCTGGAATAAACTTGGACGTTATTGTTGACAAAAATGTTGTGGAAAATGCTGTTGTTTGAAGAAGCGGTGAGATATATGCCGTACTCGTTGTTTGTTATGTTGTTTCCGCTTACGCTGTTGCTTGAAGAGCGAAGAAAGACACCATACCCGTTGTTTGTTATGTTGTTACCAGAAATGCTGTTACAGTCTGAGGAAGGCCAAATCCAGATGCCTAGATCGTTGTCTGTTATGTTGTTACCGGAAATGCTGTTGTAGCTTGAAGAATAGAG
>JALHSU010000106.1 GCA_022865345.1 Candidatus Zixiibacteriota bacterium | reverse complement strand
GCCGTAGTTGACGAGCAGATAACCTATACCGGTAACCCGTGTGGGTTTGTGGTTAGTTTTGCGGGAAAGAATATATATCATTCAGGAGACACCGGGCTTTTCTCTGATATGAAGCTGATTGGACAAATGAACAAGTTGGATGTCGCTTTGATCCCTATCGGGGATAACTTTACGATGGGAATTGAAGATGCGGTAAAGGCAGTCCAATTTTTAAAACCCAAAGTGGTCATTCCAATGCATTTTGATACTTTCGATGTTATAAAGCAAGATCCTCAAGTCTTTGCTAAAAAGTTGAAGGGTTCAAAGAGTAAAGTAAAGATACTCAAAATCGGTGAAAGTTATAATCTATAAGAAAGGATTAAAGGATTCGAGAAAATCGTAGAGCTCCGCAAATTGCGGAGCAAAAAAGAAACCTTTTGGAGGTCTATCACGATTCAAAACTAATCAAAACTGTTACCTGTGTCAGTTGATTGATCTGTAACCTATGCTACTTGATAATACACTAAAGATCTCCACTACAATTTAAAATTCGAGCCTGAAAAGGTAGCACTACAAAAAGATGACCGGGGAAAGGAATTTAGCCTTGGGGGGCTGGCTCCTCTTTTTGCGGTTGGGGAGATAGAACCTTCAAGGTATTCTTGAAATGCATCTTCACGTATTTCTCTAAATTTTCCTTACCTAACTTCTCCACTAATTTCCTTGCCTCCTCCTCGGTCTGAGGGGAAGCCCCCTTGGGCAAAACCATTCCGCATTCGCGGGAAAGACCTTCTAACCGGTTCAAAAACTCAGCCCGGGCTAAAATCGAGGCAGCCGCAACGGCTAAGTCTGATTCCGCTCCAGGCCTTTGCTCTAATCTGATTTTCTTGCCCAATTTCATCAGCGCATTCTTGATATACATTTCATCCCCGAACTGATCAGATAAAGCTCTGGCCGCATCCACCTGAAGGAGTATATTCTCGATCACCCTGGCATGTCCCCAGGCAAGAATCCGGTTCAGGTTTTTCATTCGGGAGTATAACAGATTATATTTTTCAGGTCCGATTACCACGACCGAGTAGCGGCAGATGCTGCGCAATCTGAAATCCAGGTCTTTTATAACCCCGTCTGAAATCTTCTTACTATCCCGGACGTTTAACTGCCTTAACTGTGGAACAAGATTATCTTCTAAATAAACCCCTGCCACTACCAGAGGCCCAAAATAGTCCCCTTTGCCGGACTCGTCAGTCCCGATCCAGCCAGTTGGCTTGTGGGGAGCTTTGACTTCAGGTTCTAACTTTTCAGGTTTCTCTTCTCTTGAGCTTTCCTTACCGCTTCCCTTTATAGATTCCTTCTGGTAAAAAGAAGGTTGTGCAGGATGGAAGTGTCTTGATTTATTTTTGTCCGAACGGAATGAACCGATTTTATTAGCTCCTCTATCTCCGGAGCCAGCTTTTTTATTTTTCATTTTTTATGATAAAAAAGGATTAAGCTCGCTCTATGTACTCCCCGCTGCGGGTATCGACCTTTATGGTATCCCCTTCTTTGATGAACAGAGGAACTTTGACCACCAAACCGGTCTCCAGGGTCGCATCCTTGGTTATGTTGGTCACCGAATCTCCCTTTATGGCGGGTTCGGTAGCCACTACCTTCAGGAGGACCGACGTAGGAATATCCAGACTAACCTGCTTTCCTTCGAAGAAAAGTATTTTATATTCTTCGTTTTCTTTGAGGTACCATCTGTATTCTCCTAAATGCTCCTCGTTAAAAATGATCTGCTCATAAGTCTTTGAATCCATGAAGTGAAATTCATCTCCGGAAGAATAAAGATACTGCATCCATTTTTCCTGGAAGTCCGGCTCCTCAAAGGTCTCCCCGGCTGAAAAGGTTCTTTCCAGAACTGCACCGGTTTTTATGTTTTTCAGCTTGGTCCTGACAAAAGCTCTTCTCTGGGCTGTGCGGGCATGCTGGAAATCGACTATGTAATATGGCTCTCCTTCGATTTTAATCTTAAGCCCCTTGCGAAAATCAGTCGTAGATAACATCTATAACCTCCAATCCACCTCTGGCGGATTTCGGGTTTTAATATAATTAAAATAATTTACTTTGCAACAGGAATCTATAAGAAAAGTAGTTGCCTGATTCATCAGGTTTATATCTGCTCGATAAATCGAGCAACTACAGGATTCCCGCTTGTTCCCTCTACTTGAAGGAGAGGGTCAGGGTGAGGTAATCCTGTAGAGACGCATCGCATACGTCTCCGTCCCCTCTCCCTCCTAAGGAGAGGGTTAGGGAGAGGTTTTACATCCTCACCCTCAAACCGGTTTGAGGGTGCCACCCGGCGATAAAAAACAGGGGCGAGAAAACCTCGCCTCTACAGTACGTGCATTGTCCCTCCCTATAAGGGAGGGAGATAATAAGTGGCTGTCAGATCCCCTGACCTGACGGTAAGATGACGTTCAATCTTCAACTTTGTTCTTTTTATAAAACTCACACATTTGACATTCCTTCATCTTCTCCTTTGAGCCAAGTACCTTGCCTGTGCTGCAACTGATGAGGGTAGCTTTCCAGCAGATGTTGCCATAACTGGGGTAAGCCAGACAATATTCCCTGTATTCCTGAGGGCATTTTATAAATTCCCAGCAGTTCATATTTTTGCTCTCTTTATCGCAGGGTAGAGACGCATCGAATGAGTTTTTACGTGCCTTTACCTTCCCTTTGTCACTCCCTACAAGGGAGGGGGATTATAAGTGTCCGTCGTCCGCCAGAGGCGGACTGACCCGACGGAATCTTATAATTTATTTTTTTGGTGCGACAGCCCCTTTTTACCCTTGAGGCGGGTCTTAAAGAGAAAGGCTGGGCTCCCCCCTAAGAGCCCAGCCGTCAAGAAGGATGAAACCAGCCTCAGCCCCCCGGTAAAGACTGGCTTCGGGATAACTCCTTTTATCCTCTTTCCTTCCTGCAGAGTTCCATCTTCATCATCCTGTTTTTATCCAGTCCGCTTTTTATTTTATCTTCTATGTCGATCATCTCGATTCCCAGAGGGTAGCTTCTATACCTTAGCTCGGAAAGAGACCTTAAAGCGTTCAAGACTACATTTATCTTGGACAACTGCTCTTTGCATAAAGAGAGGAAAGTTTCTATCTCCTCTTTTTGCAGGTCTTTGTTTTTGAGGGATTCTTCTAAGAGTTCAGCCTTACCCTGAACTACGGTAAGTGGATCGCCTAAATAATACGAGATCGTAGCCATTAATTTTTCGATGGCTTCGATAGAGATTTCTTTCTTTTCTTCTTCGAAGAAATTACCTAATAAAGTCCGCAGTAGAGAATCGCGGTTTTTACTCATTTAATCCCCCCTATTAATTTCCCTATTTAGCTTATCGAAACTCTGTATGTCATAACCTGTCATAAGATTTAAAATATTTTTTAGTATTTTTAAAAAACCGAGTCCAAGCAGAAATTATTACATAACAACTTGTACTTCTCATACAGCGGACAAACCGGAACCCATTTTTTTCACTCTACTTCCTTTCTGATAGATTCTCTGCTGATTACCCCATTTTAGATTTTGAGGTATTTTCAACCAGAGATGAAAGATTATCTAAAATATATCTATTCTCTTTGAGAAGCTTCAACTCTTCCTTAATCAACTTGGCTTGACATGCCCCTCAGCTATTCTCAAAATAATTATCTAAAGAATAATCTTTAGACAGAAGAGTTAAAAGAGGAAGGCTGGGCTCCCCCCTAAGAGCCCAGCCTTGGGGAAGGATGAAACCAGTCTCACTCCCCCGGTAAAGACCGGCTTCAGGTTAATTCCTTTTATCCTCTTTCCTTCCTGCAGAGTTCCATCTGCATTAATCTTTTGCCCGCAAGACCAATTTTGATCTCAGATCTTTTTTGATCTTATCTTCTATATTGATCATCTCTATGCCTAAGGGATAATTTCTATACCTAAGCTCGGAAAGAGAACTTAAGGCGTTCAAAATCAGATTTATCTTGCGGAACTGCTCTTTACATAAAGATATGAAACTTTCTATCTCCTCTCCCTTTAAATCTTTCTTTTTTAGAGATTCTTCTAAAAGCTCAGCTTTT
>JALHSU010000105.1 GCA_022865345.1 Candidatus Zixiibacteriota bacterium | reverse complement strand
CTATGCGTCTCTACCAAACCTGCTTTATCTTTTTCTTCCGTCTTTTATCCATCATTCGTTATTAGTCATCCGTCATTGTTTTTATTATATGCACGGTGCCGGCCCATGTTTGAAAAGATAAGCCACCAAGTAAACAATATCTGCGACTGTGACTTTGCCATCACAATTAGCATCTCCAGACTGAATCGGAGATGGAGCAGGACCGTGCTTGAAAAGATAGCTCACCAGATAGACTATATCCGCGATAGTCACCTTCTTATCGTTGTTAGCATCGCCCCGCAGAAACTGAACATATTTTATAGTGGCATAGTCAGAGTATGTTCCACTGCCCCAACTTATCCCGGTCACATACACATAATCCGAGTCGTCTACAACTATGGAATAAGCCTTATCGCTATCACTGGCTGGTCCATCATATATTTTATCCCAGAGCAGATTTCCAATAGAATCATATTTTATGGTAGCATAGTCCCATCTGGGTGGGTCGTTAGTGCATATAGTAAAACCTGTGACGTAGGTGTTACCCTTATTGTCTATGGCCAAGTCAAAGGCGTTATCCCCACAGTGGTGTGGCCTGTTGTATCTTCTCACCCATCTAGTATCGCCATTGGGATTATACTTTATCGTAGCAATATCATTACCTGTGGATGTATCACCCATACTTTGTCCAGTGACATAGGCATTTCCAGAAGCATCTACAGCTATAGACATAACCACATCAAAACCACTACCTGGTCCGTCATATCTATTTGCCCAAAGTTGATTTCCGGATGGACTATACTTTATAGTTAAATAGTCCAGACCTGTCCCGATGCCGGTGCTTGCTCCAGCAACATAAACATTGCCTGAGCCATCAAGGGCTATTCTCAAAGCGACATCCATAGAGTCTCGAGGCCCATTGTATCTTCTCACCCAGGCAGTATCACCATTCGGTTTGTATTTGATAGTTGCATAGTCGTAATGTGTCAAAATGGTAGCGCTTTGTCCGGTCACGAAGACGTTACCAGAATCATCACAAGCTATAGCAAAAGCCTTTTCATCGTAAATCCCTATATATTTTCTGACCCAGGCAGTATCCCCATTGGGATAATACTTTATAGTCGCATAATCGTTCTCGGTTCCGCTGTTTTTGCTTTCTCCAGTTACATAAACATTGCCAGAATCATCAACCGCTATAGCCTTGACAAAATCATTGGCATTCGCAGTTCCATTGTATGTTTTTGCCCAGACAAAATTTCCATCCTGGTCGTACTTTATGGTAGTATAATCAAAGCCTGTTCCTGCGTTATCACTATATCCAGCAACATACACATTACCATAGCCATCCAAAGCCATAGCAGTAGCCGATTCTTCTGAACTTCCACCATATCTTCTTATCCAGGCAGTATCGCCGGTTGGATAATACTTTATGGTGAGATAGTCGAAGTGGTCATAGTTACTCCTGCCACTTACATAGATATTTCCAGAGCCGTCCACTGCAATGTCACAAATCTCATCTCTTTCGTTAGTTGGTCCATTGTATCTTCTCACCCAGGCAGTATCAACTGACTGTGCAAAAAGAGGCAAAGCGAAGAATAAGACCGACAGGAAAGTTAAAAGCAACTTGGTCATGAATCCTCCTTTGTTTAAGAGAGCAGTTGTGTTGTCTTGTCTCAAGTTAACCTAATGGTTTTTTTAAGTTTGTCAAGCTGAAAAGAAAATAGAGACGCATAGCAATGCGTCTCTATAAGCGAATATGGAGCGCATCAGCTTGTCGATGCGTCCTGTAAGATGTCAGCAAGAGCAAGCTCTTGCACTCCATAAAACTAAAAAATCGAATGGTAGGCTAAATCTAAAAGGGGTTGAGGGAGAATCCCCAGAGCTAAAATCCCTATCCCGGTTAATAATATAACCAACCCCAAGGAGAATGGTATGGAAACCGGCTTAACATCTTCTTCTGCCGGTCGCATGAACATATAGACAATCACTCTTAGATAATAATATACTGAGATCAAACTGTTTATCACTGCGATTATCACCAATCCCAGATAGCCTGATTTTATTGCTGAACTGAAGATATAGAACTTGGCAAAGAATCCAGCAAAGGGAGGAAACCCTGCTAAGGAAAGCATAAAGATAGCCATAAAAACACCTAAGAACGGGTTTTTGACTCCTGCTCCGGCATATTCTTTATAAAGGTCAGTCCCTTCTTTTTCCTTTGACCCCATGGAGATGATAACTGCAAAGGCACCCAGGTTCATCAGTATATATGCGGACAGGTAGAACAAAACTCCGGATATGGCTGAATTGCTGCCTGATACGAAAGCGATCAGAATATATCCCGCGTGAGCGATTGAGGAGTAAGCTAAAAGCCTTTTCAGATTGGTTTGCCATAAGGCTAAAAGATTCCCGGTAGTCATGGACAAAACAGCTAAAATCCAGAAGATCAAAGTCCAGTCAGGCTTGATCGAGGAAAAAGCTAAGAGGAAAATCCGCAAAAGAGCGGCAAATCCAGCTGCCTTTGGACCCGCAGAGATGAATCCTGCAATCGGCGTAGGCGCGCCCTCAAAAACGTCCGGCATCCACATATGAAAAGGAACAGAGGCGATTTTGAACCCGAATCCCACGATTAAAAGCCCGATCCCGGCATAAAGCAGAAGCTCGCTTGTACCTGCAAAAACGCCGCTGAAAGGAGCTAAGAACAAGATCTTCTCTAAATTGGTCGTGCCGAAATTCCCATAAATCAAGGCGATGCCGAAGATCAGGAAACTGGTGGCAAAAGAGCCCATCAGGAAAAACTTCATCGAGGCTTCGTTCGACTTCGGATCTTTCTTCCTGAAACCGGACAAGATATAAAGGGAAACGGAGACTATCTCCAGCCCAAGGAAGATGACTATCAGGTCGAAACTGGAAGCCATCAGCATCATACCCAGGGTGGCAAAAAGGACCAGCGCGTAATAGTCCCCTCTTACCTCTTCCTCTCTTTTAAGATAGCTTAAAGAGAGAAGCACCACTAAAAAAGAGCTTACCAGGAAAATGAAGGAGAAAAACAGAGCGAAATTGTCAGCCAGCGCCATCCCGTTAAATGCTGAAAGCTTCAAGCCAAACAGATTTACCGAGAAAAAGAAAGAAAGGGCAATGCCTATCCAGGCAAGATGCGGTAAAATCCTTTTCTTGTCCTTTGGCAGAAAAGCCTCCAAAAGCAGTAGCAGAAATCCAAAAACAGCTAGCACAATTTGCGGGGTTATCACCTGCCAGTTAATGTCGATTAAACTCAAATCCATATTTTCCTATTTTTCTTTCTTACGTTCTGTGCTTGCCAGGTCCCCCAACCTGGCAAGTGAATTCGCTGCCGTCGGGTCAGGGGACCCGACGGTCACACCAATATTTTCTCTATTGATTTTTTTGTAGCGGAGGTCTTCAGACCTCCATCTTTTTATGGAAGGCTAAAGCCTTCCGCTACATTTAACCTCTCCCTCTCCTTACAAAGGAGAGGGAACGTCGGGCATAAAGCCCGACGACGCTACAAACCTCGTCTCACATCTTCCTTTTCACGTCTTACCTTTGAGCCTTTAAGCGTTTGCTCCTTGTTAGTCTCCTGACCAACGAGGCTCCGTTGGTGGGGACACCAACGGAGAGCACACGTTCCTATTCTCCAGCAACTGCTGGAATTTAAAAACCTCAAGCCCCTCCAAACCCGATTGTCACCTTTCCGTCTTCAACCATCACCGGGACCGCTTTTTTCCCTGCCAGCTTGATTAACTCTGTTTGAAACTCCGGATTTTTCACCACGTCGATTTCTTTATATTTAGTCCCCTGCCTGTCCAGATGCCTCTTCAAAGCCACAGAATATGGACATCCTTCTTTTATATATATGGTAACCGCCATACCTCCTCCTTTTCCT
>JALHSU010000104.1 GCA_022865345.1 Candidatus Zixiibacteriota bacterium | reverse complement strand
GGTAAACGAATGATGTTTTAAGGGAAATGAGTAAGGTCTAAAAAATAGGAAAAATTGTCGGGCAAGGGTGCCCGACCTACGAGAAATCCTTATCCTTTTTCTACGTAGGCAGGGCTCCCAGCCCTGCAAAAAAAAGAGTTTAGAATGAAAATTGAAGAAAAGATAAAAAAATTATCCAAAGAGTTCTTCCCTTCCTTGGTAAAACTGAGAAGGGAACTTCATCAGTATCCTGAGATAGCTTATACTGAATATAAAACCTCTGGAATTGTAGTAAGAGAACTGAAAAAACTGGGAATAGAGGTTAAAACCGGGATTGCCAAGACTGGAGTTGTGGGGTTACTGAATAAGAACAAAAAAGGAAAAACTGTTGCCCTGCGTGCGGATATGGATGCTCTTCCGGTGACTGAGATGACCGGACTTCCGTTTAAATCAAAAAATCCGGGTAAGATGCACGCCTGCGGCCATGATGTGCATATGAGCTGTGTTATCGGTGCGGCTAAGATTCTATCAAGTTTGAAAGATGAACTGCCGGGAAAGGTGAAATTCATCTTCCAGCCCAGCGAAGAGGTAACCCCGGGCGGAGCTTATCCGATGATCAAAGCTGGGGTGCTTAAAAACCCAGAGATAAATGGGATATTCGGCTTGCATTCTGATTCCTCTATCCCGATCGGGAAAATCGGGGTCAAAAACGGTCCTATGATGGCTCAAGCGGATGATTTTGACATAACCATAATCGGCAAAGGCGGGCATGGTGCCAGACCCCAGGACGGTATTGATGCGATTGTGGTTGCATCTGCGGTCATCCAGGCTCTGCAGACCATACCCAGTAGAAGGATAAGTCCTTTGAAGTCAGTAGTCATAAGTGTAGGTATAATCGAAGGTGGGAGTGCAAGAAATATAATCTGCGATAAAGTAATCTTGAAAGGGACAGCCAGAACTCTGGAAAAAAGGATAACAAAGAAGATACCGGACCTTTTGAAGGAAATAGTTTCAGGCGTCACCAGGGGTTATGGTGCAGATTTCGAGCTTAATTATTATGAAGGTTATCCTATTCTGGTGAATAACCCGGATATGACAGATCTGGTCAGAAGCTCCATCAGCAAACTTTTCGGAAAGGAAGCAATATTTGAAATCAAAGAGCCGATGATGGGGGGTGAGGATTTCGCTTATTTTCTCAAAAATGTCCCGGGTTCATTTATCAGATTAGGCATTAGAAATGAAAAGATTGGAGCAGTCCATCCCTGGCACCATCCTGAATGGAAAGTGGACGAAAAGGCAATAGAAATCGGCTCAAATTTGTTAGCTCAGGTAGCTTTCGATTTCCTGAAGCAGTTGTAGTTGCCTGATTTATCAGGCACAAAAAAGCCCAATAAATTGGGCAACTACAATTCTAATTACAGGAAGAATTAAAATGGGAAAAATTAAGGTCGTTATTTCGCTCTTTATATTCTTATTTCTGCTGCAGTTGTCTTTTCCTTTTGTCTCTTATTCTAAATTCCCTTACCGTCCGGGTGATTGGACAAGCTATACGGTTTTAAGATATGTCAGCTCAATTGACAAGGACTTCAATTACATCTACTTTGGTACCACTGGCGGGGTGTCCAGATATGACTTCTTTGCTAATCATTTTATCGAGCCTTTGACTGAAAGCGATGGGTTATTAGATGATCGGATTCAGAAGATAGCCTATGACCCTATGAGCAACGAGATCTGGTTTAGAACCTCCTCCGGGGTGTGCAGGTATAATCCGGCTTTTCAGGAGTTCTATTATGGAGGGGCTTTCCCGGATAATCTTGTGCATAGAGACTCAGCTAATTTCGTGTTTCCAGTTTTCTTTATGGATTATGGCTACTCCTTTATTCCGGACGGCTATATTACTGATATTTACCTGAACCGCTACCGGATTACCGACCGTCTCTTTGACCAGTGGGGAAGCTTGTGGATTGGAACCTGGGGACTGAATGTTGGAGTAGCATCTCTGCGCGCCTTAGAGCTGAAGATGTTGAAAACCGGACTTTATAATGATGACGTAAAAGCCCTGCTTCTGGATGGGGATGATATCTGGTTCGGTGGCGCTACTTTAGTCTCCAGAACTTCCGGCTTAACCAGGTACAATCCCAAAGATGAAAAATGGGACTATTTTGAATCGACTACACTTTCTGATCTTGCCAACAAGAGCATCACCTGTATGGAAAAAGATTCTCAGTATGTCTGGTTTGGAACCATCAATGGGCTATTGAGGTATGACAAGAAAAAGGATAAGTGGCGCACCTATGACAGTTTCAGAGGGCTATGGGATAACCAGGTCACGGCCTTAAAATCTGATCCAGGTCTACTCTGGATAGGAACCCGGTTCGGGCTGAATCTTTATTATCCCAAGGGAGATTCAATTATCCGGATCAAAGATGACCCGATCAGAGGGGCTTATATTTATTCGATTGAAAAAGATACGAATTTCGTCTGGCTTGGCACGGACCGGGGAGCTTTCCAGATTAACAAGAGATCAGGCGAAGTAATTCGCTTTACCATACCAGAAGGTTTTTTAAATCAATGGGTGAAATCGGTTTTCAAATACCAGGATGAGCTCTGGTTCGGAACCACAGAGGCAGTAGTACTGGTGAACCTGAAAACCTGGGATAGAAAAATCTACCAGTCCCCGGCAAATTATCCCGGCTCAGAGGTGAATAAAATCGTATGCGATGACAATTACTTGTGGGTAGGAACTATCCTGGGTGTCTGGAAGCTGAATAAAGTTAAGAACACCTGGAAAGGGTTTTTCAAAGAAGATGGGCTTTTAGACAACTATATCCAGGACCTCCTCTTAGAGGGTGACTATGTCTGGTTCGGGACTCAGAGAGGAGCCACCCGCCTTTACTGGAAGAGTCCCCTGGTAATAGATTAGTGCTGACAAGAGGTTCAGATCGTAGCGATGCCACTCCTGTGGCAACGAAAATATGGAGTGCATCGTCCGTGACGATGCGTGGAGGCATTGACAAGATCAATGCACTCCAAAGAAAATTCGTCCTCACAGGAGTGAGGACGCTACAAAGGAAACCTAAAAATGAGACTGAAGGAATTAGGCGAGTTTGGGCTGATAGATTTAATCAGAAGAAAAGTCTATACCAAAGATAAAAGGGTGGTTTTGAATATTGGGGACGATGCCGCAGTGCTCAAATGCTCACCTGGCAAGCTTTTGATCTTCACCACTGATACCCTGATGGAAAGGGTTCATTTCGACTTGAGATATTTTTCTTTTAAGGATATCGGATGGAAAAGCATGGCTACCAACTTAAGCGATATCGCAGCTATGGGAGGAATCCCTTTAGCCGGGCTGGTTTCCCTGGGGCTTCCTAAAAGGATAAAGGAAGAACAGGTTCTTGAGCTTTATTCCGGGATGGAAAACCTTTCCTCAAGATTTAAGTGCCCTATCGTAGGTGGGGATATATTTTCTTCACCTCAGGGTTTGGTTGTGACCATTTCACTTTTAGGAGAAGTTGAAAGAAATCTGTTCAAAACCAGAGGTGGAGCAAGAATGGGGGATTTAATTTATGTAACCGGCGATTTAGGTGAAGCTGAAGCGGGGTTGAGAGTCTTGAGAAAGTCGAGAGCTAAAAAAAACTCAATTACCAAGAAACATCTTAACCCTTATCCGAGGGTTTCGGAAAGTAGACTTCTGGTCAGGAACCTGAATATAAGCTCGATGATTGACATAAGTGATGGGCTTTCCTCGGATTTACACCATATATGCGAGGAAAGCGACAAGGGTGCTTTAATCTATGCAGAGAAAATCCCGGTCAGCCAGAGGATTACAAAAGTCTGCAAATCTTTAAACCTCTCGCCTTTGAATTTAGCTTTAAGCTCTGGAGAGGAATATGAGCTTCTTTTTACCTTAAACCCGGAAGAAGAGGAGAAGATAAAAAGAATGGCTAAAGGAAAGTTTAAAGTTACTTTAATCGGAGAGATCAGAAAAAAGGAAGAAGGGGTTAAGATTTTAGGCCTGGATGGTAGAATAAAGGACTTGAAGAAAACCGGGTATACCCACTTCTGATCTTTCTATGGATTGCATCCTATGGATGCCATTGTGTGAAATCATCAAGCCCGTTCTGGGTTGCAACCATTCAAGGCGTCTGCCTAAAGCTCCTGCATCACCCTCAAACAAGTTTGAGGGTGCTACCCTGCTTGCATCATCACGGATGATGCACTCCAAAATTAAAAAACAGTTGACATTTTTTTTCAAAGTATTACTTTGCTTTCGAAAGTTGGGGCGAACGAAGCGCAAGAATTAATTCCCCCTACGGGGAAAAGGGAGGTGG
>JALHSU010000103.1 GCA_022865345.1 Candidatus Zixiibacteriota bacterium | reverse complement strand
GGTCAGGCGAGATTTCTGACCCACTGACATATTCTGCTATTGGCACCCTCAAGCTGGTTTTGAGGGTGAAGGATGTAAACCTCACCCTTACCCTCTCTTGCGAGAATAGGGGATGGAGACGCATTCGATGCGTCTCTACGTTTCTTCGTTGGTCAGGAGACCAACGAAGAGCATGAACCTTTCCCTGACCCTCTCCTTAAAAAGGGGAGGGAAGGACCTCGCCCCCTGCAAAAACTAAAATCGGTAGACCCACGTTGCCCCCAACATGGGTATGATGAGCCCTACCTTGAGGGCAAGGTGGGGTTACTTTTTGGCCAGGAGACCAACGCCTGTTCGGTCAGGCGAGATTTCTGACCCACTGACATATTCTGCTATTGGCACCCTCAAGCTGGTTTTGAGGGTGAAGGATGTAAACCTCACCCTGACCCTCTCCTGCGAGGAGAGAGGAGGAGACGCATTCGATGCGTCTCGACAAAAAAACCCATTTTATATTTCTTAATTTTCTTGACTTAAAGGTTTTTTTGTATAAAATACTTATGCATATGAGTAATTGACAATATGAAATCTAAACAAGATAAGGAGGCATTGTGATTTTAAACTGGATTTTCTCTGAAAGAGCCTGGAAGATGAAAAGCTCCGCTATCCGGGAAATTCTCAAAATAACCGAAAGGCCGGAGATCATTTCCTTTGCCGGCGGTCTGCCTGCACCAGAGCTTTTCCCGATAGAGGAGATTAAAGAAGCCTGTGTTAAAGTATTAGAGCAAAACGGTGCTAAAGCCTTACAGTATAGTTTGACCATGGGTTATCCGCCTTTGCGCAGGTTCCTGGCTGATCGGCTTTCAAAGGACGGAACCAAGCTTACTGAGGAGAACATCCTGATCACCTGCGGGTCCCAGCAGGGGCTGGACCTGGTGGGCAAGGTTTTTATCGATCCGGGAAGTTTCATAGTGGTGGAAGATCCTACCTACCTGGGAGCTTTGCAAGCTTTCAATGCTTATGGTCCCCATTACACCACCGTGGATATGGATCAGAATGGAATTATCATTGACCAGGTAGGAGAGGCTATCAGGAAAAGCAAACCCCGTTTCATCTACGTGGTTCCGAATTTCCAGAATCCTTCAGGTATCACCATGAGCTTTGAGAGGAGAAAGCTTTTGGTCGAGCTGGCTCAGTAGTATTACGTGCCGATAATCGACGATAACCCTTACGGTGAGCTGAGGTACAGGGGAGAGGACGTCCCTTCGATTAAAGGGCTGGGGGGAGACCTGGTGATTCAGTTAGGGACTTTTTCCAAGATAATCCTGCCCGGCACCAGATTAGGGTGGATAGCGGCATCAAAGGAAGTGATGGGGGTCTTCGAAAGAATGAAGCAGGGGACTGACCTGCATACCAATACTCTCTCCCAGTATGTTATCCATGAATATGTAAAAGAGGGCAATTTAGACCGGCACATAGAGAAGATCAAAGAAGCTTATGCCAGAAGGATGAAAGTAATGCTGAAAGCATTAGAGGAATACTTCCCGGAAGAAATCACCTGGACCAAGCCGGAAGGGGGACTTTTTCTGTGGGTGGAATTGCCTGAGGGCGCATCAGCAACTGAGCTTTTGGTTAAAGCTATTTCTGAAAAAGTCGCTTATGTTCCGGGAAAGTTCTTCTTTGCCCGGGAGGATAAGGACAATACCCTGAGATTGAACTTTTGCACGATGTCCGAGGAGATAATTGAGGAAGGGATTAAAAGATTAGCCCGGGTTTTCAAGGAGAATATAAGGATTAGGCCGATTAGCGCGGGGATAAGGTAAAAAAAGGTTCAAAGGCTCAAGGAAAAAGCAAGAAAAGAAAAGGAAGACGTAAGAAGGGAGATGGAAGACGAAGCTCGTAGCGCTCGATCCGCCTGTGGCGAGATGTCGGGCGTTCTTATTTTCCAACGGATGGGTGGCACCCTCAAACCAGTTTGAGGGTGAAAATATCGGTCAGGTCAGGGGACCTGACCAACACAATTTTCCCATACTTCGCTGGTCGGGAGACCAACGAAGAGCAACCTCACCCTTACCCTCTCCTTTGAGGAGAGGGGATAAAGACGCATGCGATACGTTTCTTCGTTGGTCAGGAGACCAGTGAAGAGCGGAGTCCCTGTATAAGAACCGTCGGGTCGGGGGACCCGACGTGCACATTTAGAGGTCAAGGTTAGGTTAGTGATGGTGGAACAGGCATCTTGCCTGTTCGGTCAGGCGAGACGCCTGACCCACTGACATATACTGCTAATTTCACTCTCAGACCGGTTTGAGGATGAAAGTATCGGTCAGGTCAGGGGACCTGACCAACACAATTTTCCCATACTTCGCTGGTCGGGAGACCAACGAAGAGCATGAACCTCTCCCTAACCCTCTCCTGCGAGGAGAAGGGAGACGCATGCGATACGTTTCTTCGCTGGTCAGGAGACCAACGAAGAGCAATAAATTCTTGGAAAAATCGAGATTTGAGCAGGGTTTTTCTTCTCGTTGGAAGGTCAAATTTGACTAAAATTGTCCTAATTGCCGCTAATCTATTGATTTATTGAAACTTGTCCTGCCTATATCTATTGAAAATAATTGGTTTTTTTATGCATTTTTCTCTTGACAAACTTAAGCTAATTCATATATTTATAAGTGGCTAAACCTTGTTCTAAGGAATGCCGATAAAAACTACAAGTTGATTTCTGGATCGTGGTTGGCAGAAATCAACCCAACAAAAGTTGGTTTTTACCCTTCTAAGATTTTAATTCGCTAAATTAAAACCTCTTTCTTAAGGTCTATCTTTTTTTTCCGGATAGACAGGGGTAATTGTCAACTTGAACGTATTATGATTTTAACCATCAGGGAAGAGGGGTTGTTTAAAGGAGGTGAAGACAGGGCAAGGAAAAAAGAAACGACGAAATAAAAATTTCACCTTTGATTTTTCTTAAGGAGGAAATCAAATGAAGAAAAGTCTTTTAGTAATGTTTGTAGTGATATTAGCTATTGCCTTGGCTTTCGTGTGGGTTTGGGCAAAAGATACTGACCAGTCCAAGCAAACAGGCAAGGCAACAAGCATTCAGCCAACTGAGCAGAATAAGATTACTCCGGAATTGATCCAGGTCAGGCCCAAGGCGAGGATGATGACCGATTTATCTCAGATTCCGCAGACGAAAAAGGATCTGGGCAAAGTAGCGGAT
>JALHSU010000102.1 GCA_022865345.1 Candidatus Zixiibacteriota bacterium | reverse complement strand
TTATAGTGAAAGTTCTCACCTGCCACATATCCTACTGTCACCTTGGTCGAATCACCAGGATGAAGAATCGGAATAGGACCAAAGGAGAAAAGATAACGCGTATCATATCCATCTGCTAAATCCGTGCAAAAACCCGACGGTTCTAACCAGCCGCTGTCGCTCTTATTTATGCAGGCATAGATCTGGTCATAATCGTGTTCCCCATTGGACATGGTGAAATATTTTGCCCTATCACCACAGGGTGTCCCTTTACCACCATCACACCAGCTTCCATAATTCTTAATCCAGAGATCCCAATTCTCCTGCTTCTGAGGCCCCCAGTCGTAACTCACCGGATCATTCCCCTCTGACATCCAGTAGTTAAAGGAGATATTTTCGGTTGGTGCTCGAACAACCCTTACTCCTGTCACACTGGGCACACTGTTATCCGTAACAACCCCTCCTTTTCCTAAATCACCATTGTCATCTGCTATCCAGCCTATCTGGATAGTGTCCTGATACTGGGTTGTGTCCCCCCATAAAGGCGATGGATAGGTTGCCCGAAAACCGGTTATGTCATCAATATAAGCGCTGCCATTGCCAGACCAACCCACGTCAGCATCAATGTATAGGCCTATCCATATCCCTTTAACGTCCTTTTTCCCGATATTTTTGATGGTGAAATCGATCAAGGCGAAATCCTCTGCATAATCGTAACTCCAGGAATAACTCCTCTGCTCGATCTGAATGCCTATGGGTCTATGGGACCTGGTATCCTTCGGATCAGGCGTTATTCCCACAGTGGTAGTGTCTGAGTAAACGGCTATTATATCCTGCTCCGAAATCGCTCCAGCCGTGTCAGGGGGGTTGCAGTTAGGGGTACTGAGGCGGATGGTTTTCTCCTTTATACAGCCACCCTGATCTTCAGTGCCGGGAAACATCTCTGAGACATCTCCGAACCACCCATCATTACCTACACTTACCAGGGTCTCACCCTCCACCACTGCACCCACCCATAAGGCGCCCTGGAAAAGGTATTCTAAATCTGTGCCACAGGGGTATTCAAACGAAGGAGCATTTGGATAAGCCTCCGGATATCTGGGATTAAAACAACCGAAGGGTGATTCCTCAAAAACCCTGGTTTGACTTCCAATAAAACCCCAGTTGGTTAAAGTAAAACAATACTTAGCTACCCGGTGAGTCCTCTGCTGAACGCAGGCATCTGCCAAAGGCTTCTGCAACGAAAAAGAAGAGGCCGGAGCCTGATCGTTGACCCTGGTTCGGGCTGAGGTAAAGGATAAATTCGAAATGAAAATCAAAAGGAATATAAAAACTGAACTCAAAAAAATCGATTCACCTTTTTTTAACATTGGTTTCCTCCAGTTCTTAAAGGTCCAAACTGCTGCAAAATACAACCCGTAAGAAGTAATTGCAACTAAAATCTTTATTCTTTACTTCTGACCATTTAAACTTAGGAAAATACGCTCAAAAATCCTGCCAAGTTTTACCTGCGGATCAATTTTATTAAAAAGTTAACTCTTTGATGAACAAGAGAATACAAAAATATGGATATATATATTATCTCTGAATTATGCAAACCGCAAATTTTGCGATTTTTAAAAAGGAGGAGCAAATTAACTCTTTTTAAATAAATCAGTTAAAAGAAAATTGACTATTACTGAAATCTGCGTCAGATTGTTTTACCTTGCGTCTTATTCAAAAGGATCCAGTCAAGC
>JALHSU010000101.1 GCA_022865345.1 Candidatus Zixiibacteriota bacterium | reverse complement strand
TGTAGCACCTAAAAGATGCTCACCCTAATTCTCTATTCAATTGTCAAAGAACAGATTTTCTATGATTCCCTATATACTATCTACTATATGCTACCTACTATTTTTATATTCTGGAGATAACCGGGATCGAACCGGTAACCTGGCTACGCCCGCTCTCCCGATTATCTTATCAGTTCCAGATATTTTTTTAACTCCTCTTTAGGAAAACTTTCAACCAAACTTTTTTTAGTTGGTCCTCCAATTTTGCTTTTCAGGAAATACTCTCTTTTTATCGCCTCACTCTTGTCTTCGTAACTTTCACAGTAAACCAACTCAAATGGTTTTCTCTTTTTGGTAGCCTGTGAGTATCCTGAATCGTGTCGTTCCAATCTCCTTTTTAAGTCCGAAGTGTATCCCGTGTAGTAATTACCATCCATCAGGCTTTGAATTATGTATACGAAATACACTCTGTTTTTATATTCTGGAGATAACCGGGATCGAACCGGTAACCTCCGCCTTGCAAAGGCGGCGCTCTCCCAATTGAGCTATATCCCCGTAAAAGTCAGTCTCCGCAACAATCTTATCTTCTCGTTTTGGGCGGGATCAAATCGGTAACCTGGCTACGCCCGCTCTCCCGTTCGAGATATACTCTCATGAAAACCATTTACGTAACTTTCATCCCTTTAATTGAGCTACCGTAAAAGAATTCATCGAAAAAGATAACCGCCAGAAATATCTTTTTTGTTTTCCGAATAGAAAGTACGGAAAAATCTTGCCTAACAAATTGACCAGCCAGGCTCCTTTTACGATAAAGCTCACGTAATTATGGCTCTCGATAACCTTATACCCGGAGTCCTTTAATAGAGACTCCACTCTGCGAATCGAGGTAGGATAGGAATGGGTATAATCATGATAAAACAGCCACTTGATCTTGGGCACTTCCGGATAGAGAAGAACGATATAACCTGACTTTTTTAAAACCCTTTTCAGATTTTCCAGGGACTCTAAAACTTCTGTATAATCTTTAAGATGCTCGATTATATGTCCCAGAAAAATCAGATCAAATCTTCTGTCTAACTCCGGAAGTCCTGGCAGAGAGCCATCCAGAACTTGAAATCCCTCCTCCTTGAGTTTTTCTCTCAGCTTAGTATTCGGCTCAATTCCTACATAGTCGATCTGGTTTGTTCTACAAAAACGAGCGAACTCGCCAAAACCGACCCCTATCTCCAGAACCTCTTTCGGAGGAGGAACATTCTTAAAAAGCCTGCGGTGCAGAATATTTCTGACCTTTTCCGCTATCTTAGGCTTGTAATATTCCTCCCGGTCATAGAAATCATATTTCAAAGAACAACCCCAATTGGTTGATGGTTTATGGTGGTTAGTTCATGGTTTTTAACCACCCACTACCCACTATGAACTATCTACCGCTTTCCTGGTGGGCCTAAGTGGAATCGGACCACTGACCTCACGCTTATCAGGCGTGCGCTCTAACCAACTGAGCTATAGGCCCACTGCGAGGGTTCACAGCCAAGCTGAACTTCCCCTGTAAACCTATATAGTCAAAAGGGCCACCTATAGATAAAAAATTTTTAGATAGCGTACACAGGTCAAAAAAGAGATGCGTTTCGATGTCATCTTCCCCCGTAGGGGGAAAACACACCTGTTTTACTCCTTAGAAAGGAGGTGATCCAGCCACAGCTTCCGCTACGGCTACCTTGTTACGACTTAGCCCCAGTCATCAGGTTTACCTTCGG
>JALHSU010000100.1 GCA_022865345.1 Candidatus Zixiibacteriota bacterium | reverse complement strand
CCCTTTTTCTTTTACCTTGACTTCAGAAAATTTCAAGCGTATAATTCCGCTTTGATTTTGACTTGGTTGAACCTTTTTAAGGAGATTTTATGAAAAACTTGTTCAGATGCAGAACGGGGTTATTCATCTTTCTATTTCTGAGTCTTAGTTTCACCGCTGTTTTCGCTCAAACTAAAGCCATACCCCAGCGCTCGGATATTCCTGAAAAATATAAATGGAAATTGGAGGATATCTATCCTACAACTGAGGACTGGGAAAATGACTTTTCCAAACTGAAGGAGTTCATTCCCCAGATTTCGGCCTGTAAGGGGCATCTGGCCGATTCGGGTAAAAAGCTCTTGGGATGTCTGGAATTAAACGATACCCTGTCTAATAAACTGGACCGGCTTTACGTTTGCGCCAACCTGAAGTTAGATGAGGATACCCGAAATTCGACTTCCCAGCAGATGGCTGACAGGATATCTTCTCTGGGGACCCAGATAGCTGAAGCCGCCTCTTTTTTCCAGCCGGAGATTTTAGCAATTCCTGATCAGAAAATCAATGATTTTATTAAGTCAGAAAAAGGGTTGAGAACATATCAGTTCTATTTTGATAATCTTCTGCGAACCAAGGCTCATATCCTCTCTCCCCCGGAAGAAAGGATTTTAGCCTTAGCCGGGGACCTGGCAGCAGGCCCTTTGAAAATCTTTACGATGATAGATGATGCGGACATAAAATACCCTTCGATAAAAGACGAGAAGGGAGAGGAAGTTCAGCTTACCAAGGAGCGCTACTCCAAGTTCCTGGAGTCAACAGATAGGAGAGTCAGAAGGGATGCCAGCGTTGCCTATAATACCACTTACCTGAGCTATCTGAACAGCCTGGGAGCAAACTTGACGACTCAGCTCAATAAGGATATATTTTTCGCCCGAGCTCGAAAATATAATTCCAGTCTGGAAGCTTCCTTAGACAACAACAATATCCCGGTCTCGGTTTATGAGAACTTAATCCAGACCGCCAATAAAAATCTGGAGCCGTTACATAGATTTGTAGCTCTAAAAAAGAAATATCTGAAATATGATACTCTTTATTCCTATGATTTATATGTCCCTCTGGTTCCTGAGGCGAAAATGGAGATACCTTATGATTCTGCCTTGAAGCTCGTCCAGACCGGGCTGGCTCCTCTGGGAAAAGAGTATATCCGGGATTTGAAGACGGGGCTCTCCTCCGGATGGGTAGACGTCTTCGAGACCGAAGGAAAAAACAGCGGTGGCTATTCCTGGGGAGCTTACTCCACTCATCCCTATGTGTTGATGAATTATAATAATACCCTGGAAAATATGTTCACCCTTGCCCACGAGATGGGGCATTCATTGCACAGGTATTATACTAACCAGAACGAGCCTTACATCTATGCAGGCCACACAACTTTTACGGCTGAGGTGGCTTCGACCACTAACGAGGCGCTTCTGATGCAATATCTTATCAATGCGCTTCAAGATAAAAACCAGAAACTCTATCTTCTGGAATATTATATTCAGCAGATCATCGGCACTTTCTATTTTCAAACTCTTCTGGCTGAATTTGAGAAGATGGCGCACGAGAAGATGGAAAAGGGAGAGGCACTCTCCCCAAAAGTGATAAGAGCAGCCTACCGGGACCTGATGGAGAAATACTGGGGTCCGGAAGTCTACCGTGATTCTATCAGTGACCTGGGTGCACTTCGGATTTATCATTTCTACCGGAATTTTTATGTATATCAATATGCCACTTCGTATGCGGCGGTTACCTACCTTTCCACAGAAATTCTTAAAGGAAACCAGGATGCCTTAGCCCGTTATTACACCTTTTTGAAGACCGGAAGTTCTGATTATCCGATCAATGTCCTGAAAAAAGCAGGCGTGGATATGACTTCTTCTGAGCCGATAGACAAGACGGTTGAGCTTTTCAATAATCTGGTGAATCAGTTTGAGAAGTTGCTATTGGAGTAAAAAGACGTGAGCGTTGTCCGTTTTTCGCGACCGTAGGAATACACCTCACGATTGGGTGGCACCCTCAAACTCGTTTGAGGGTGATTTAGATTTAACATATCAAAACTATGTGCCAGCCAGGTCCCCCGACCTGGCTGGTTTATTTCGTCGGGCCCGGGGACCCGACGGGCACAGTAGTTCGACCCTTTTAGGGGCGCCTTTTTTTGTAGGGGCAGCAGTTGTAGGTCGGGCTGTCCGGTCTTTGATGGGACTGCCCGACAAAAAATAAGTCGGGTAGCTTACGCAACCCGACCTACTGCCAAACTCTAAAAATCGGGCAACCACAGGGGGTTTCCCCTACATTTTATTTCTTTTTGTCTTCGTAAGCTTCGGCTAAGAGCTGAAGTATGTGTTTTACTTTTTTACCGTTATTATTCTGCAAAAACGTTTCCTCAAATCTCATCATGCAGCCAGGGCAGGAGGTTACCAGGTAATCAGCTTCGATTTTATCCATATTGTCCAGTTTCTTCTGCATTATTCCCACAGAGGTAGGATAGTACTTCAGATGGAAAGAACCGCCTCCACCACAGCATCTATCTGCATCTTTCATGTCGGTGAATTTTACTCCGGGAATGCTTCTCAATATCTTTCGGGGTTCTGCTTTTATTCCCTGTCCCCGGTTTAAGTGGCAGGGGTCATGATAAGTTACTTTATAATCGATTGGCTTGAAATCATCTTTCAGTTTAATCACCTTGGTCAGAAACTCATTTATGTCATATACCGGTGCATCGAATTTGCCTACTTTCAAAAGCTCCGGATATTCTTTTTTCAAAGTCAATCCGCAGGAGGCACAGTTGGTGACAATTGCATCTAATTTGAACTTGTTAAATTCTTTCAAATTCCTTTTGGCATGTTTTATCCCGGTCTTGAAATCACCTGAATTGTAAATTGAAGTTCCACAGCAGACCCATCCTCTGGGAATAAGCACCTCGATGTCGTTATGAGTCAAAACCTTTATCATCGCCTCAGCCACTTCTGGATAAACCAGGTCAGTTCCGCAGCCGATAAAATATCCGACTCTCATCTTAGGATTTTTGACTTTGATAATCTCCGGAAATCTTTTTCTGGCATTTTTCTTGGCGATCCTGGGATAGATTCTCTCCTTAAAACCCTCCGGAATAGGCAGAAAAAGTTTCAAAGCTGTGCTGTCGGGCAGCATTTTCTGGGCTAATCTTCCCATGAAAGTTGCCCATTTTGCCACAGGAGGGAGGAGTCTTCCTCTTTTCATCAAATGCCTGAAGATCATCCTCTCAATGAGCGTAAGTTTCCCACGTTCAACTAATTCTGCCCTGGCAGTAAGTATCAGGTCATCCACCCTGACTCCGCTGGGACAGGCTTCTACGCAGGCTTTGCAGTTAAGGCAGAAAGCAACTTTTTTCCTGAAGACCTCAGTTAAATCGATATCCCCCTTATAGGCTGCATCGATTAAAGCTACCCTTCCTCTGGGAGCGGCTGGTTCGTACTTCATCTCAGCATACAAAGGGCAAGCAGGGAGACAGGTGCCGCATTTGAGGCATTTGAGGAGCTGGTCCTCGTGATCTTTTAAGTATTTATAATCATTTTGTGACATAAGCGATTATCAGTCAAAAAATTTTTGGAAATATAATTCCTAATATTATACGAGTCAAGGCTTAAAATATGCAGTATTAAGACCTTTTTGCTTCTATTTGCATTAGAGTAAATTACTGAGTTGACAAATTATTACGGTTGATTATATTCCTTTTGAAAGTGTCAAGGAGGGGGATCGGTTTCTTCTGTCGGTCTTTTTAAAGAGTATATGTGGTCGTCGGGTCCCCTGACCCGACGGAAAAGATTGGACCTGTCAGCTCGGGAGATCTGGCAAGCACGAAAGGTTTTCTTAGTAAGGAATAATTGTTTTTGCTGAAATCTAATTAAAACCTTTAACTCCAGGAGGTAAGATTGAAAAAGCTCCTCTTCGTTTCAGTTCTGGTTATCCTTTTCGGATTTGTTTCTCAGGGGGTGGCTCAGGAAAGTTACCTTATCAAGGTAAGTGCATTCACTCCAGAGAAGATTGGTATTCTCTCAAGTTCCGGGATAAAAGCCTATGCTAAGACTGCTGATTACTACTTAGCTGAAGCAACATCTCAGAACCTGGAGTATCTCAAAAGCTTAGGCATCTCCTATGAGATTCTGGATAATGAGCCAGAATACTCACTTTACTTTTTTGTCTATGCAAAACCTGGTGAAGATATCTCTAAATATCTGACTCAGATCAAAGAAAAAGCCACAGTCCTGGAAGCAAAAGGGGAGAAGGCGATAGTCAAGGGGAATCCTCGAAGAATCGAAGAACTGACCTCTTTTGGCCTGGAATTAAGACTGATCAAGAAAAGACCTCTTCCTCTTAAGCCAGAAGCTGAGCTTCCTCTTGTCTCCAGGGGTAAGGCGTTAGTCTACAATCCTTTGATTGATGAAATAATTCAGAAGGTTACTACATCCGAACTGGCTGGTTGGGACAGCTCACTTTCAGGAGAACATCCGGTTACAATCGGAGGGAATGCAGATACATTGCTGACCCGGTATACTTATACTGATAAATGCGACAGGGCGGCTCAATATTTGAAAGAACAATTCGAGAGCTTTGGATTGACTGCCTGGTATGATACTTTCAACATTGCCACAACCAGCCTTATTCAAACGATGGATATGGTCTGCACACCGACTGGAGATACAGCTTGGTTGGGAGAATTTAATTCGGGGATGTGGAAGACCACAGATGCCGGTGAGCACTGGAATTATATAAGCGGCGCAGACTATTACGGCTTACGGGCACTTTCTAATCCTACCCCTGAGACGCTTTACGGTGTGGGATATTACGGGCTGATCATTAAATCTACAGATGGAGGAGAAAGCTGGTCACCATTATCCTCCCCGGATACTACCTACTATAGAGGGGTTTATTTTCACGATGGTAAAAGAGGGTTTGTGACCGGCTATGGCGGAACAATTCTTTATACTACTGATGGCGGTCAGAATTGGACCAATAAGACGAGTGGTACCTCTTACAATCTTTATGGGATCACCTTTATCGACGAGTTCGAGGGTTGGGTCGTGGGACAGAATGGGACGATACTTCATACTACTGACCGGGGTGATAGCTGGACTTCTCAAACCAGCGGCACTACTGGCATCATACTTGAAGTGGAATTCGCCACCAGTAAAAAGGGATGGGTTTGCGGTTACAACGGTTATCTGCGTTACACCACTAACGCGGGAACGAATTGGGTTGCTCAGACCAGCGGAACAACTCAGAATCTCTATAGGGTAAGCGCTCCGGATTCTATGAAGGTCTGGGTAGCAGGCTGGGGTAGAACTATCCTGCACACGACCAATGCCGGCTCGAACTGGTCCTCTCAAGCCTCCAACCCTAATTCCGGATCATACTGTGCGGTTCTTATGGTGGACACATTAAAGGGTTGGGCGGCTGGATACTATAACGATATTATGTACACCACTGATGCGGGACAGACCTGGGTTCAGCAGGGTGGTAATACTTATCCCCGTATTACTAAGCTGAACGTCGTGGCTACTCTGCCTGGTCAAACCCAGCCGGGAAAGGAATGTCTGATAACTGCGCATTATGATAACACCTCTAATGACCCTTATAATTATGCCCCGGGCGCAGATGATAATGCCTCTGGCACTGCGGCGGTTTTAACCGCGGCTCATATATTAAAAGATTTTGAATTCGACTATACTATAAAATTCATCGGCTTTGCTGGCGAGGAGCAGGGGTTGCTCGGCTCTGAAGCCTATGCTCAAAAAGCCTATGAAGCTGATGACACTATTGTTGCTGTTTATAACCTCGATATGATTGCCTATGATTGGAATAATGATAATATTATTGAGCTTCATGCTGGCACAGGTTCTTCATCCGGGGCTCTGGCAGATATTATGATTGGGGTGATAAATGATTATAGCCTGCCCTTGGTTACTCAAAAGATAACCTCAGGGTCAACTGGTGGTTCTGACCATGCTTCCTTCTGGGCTTATGGTTTTCCAGCTATATTGGGGATTGAGGATTTTCAGGATTTCAACTCGGCTTATCATACTACCGGAGATAGGGTCTCAATCTTCGATATGCAATATTTCACCGATTTTGCTAAAGCCGGGATTGCCTCTTCGGCTATCTTAGCTCAACCCATTCCCCAGTTCAAATATGGAGATGCTAACGGAGATGGTAAAGTCACAGTAAGCGATGCGATCTATCTGATCAACTATCTTTTCAAAGGCGGACCAGCACCAGTTCCTTTAGAATCCGGCGATGCCAATTGCGATGGTCAGGTTACGGTGGCGGATGTTATCTTTATAATCAATTATCTGTTTAAAGGAGGACCTGTACCTGGCTGCTGAAAACAGTTTGAAGTTTGGAGTTTGTTAGGTTGTTCTTATTTGTAGGGACAGAACAGTGTTCTGTCCCTACTTTGGACTCTTTATATCTCCTTGCTTAACTCCAGAAATCTCTTGTAGGGGATTGCAGTCCAGCTCTCGGCTTGAATGGCGCCATAGGAAAGGCCTATCATCGAAACCTTGGCTGCGACCTCCTCGTCCGGGGCTTCATAGATATCCAGAAAATCATAAGGACCTAATAAAGCATAATGGCAGAGGAATTTGACCTCCGGGCATTTCTTCTTGACCATACCCATCCATTCCTTGCCCAGCTCAGACCTTTGCTTCATCCTCTTGGTTACTTCCGGAGAAAGCTTGGTCATCAACACATAGGTAGGCATATTCTCCTCCTTTGAAAGAGTTTTTCAAATGTTTTATCTCAAGAATAATTTAGTTCTGTAAACTGGAATTGTAAAGAGGTTTTTTTGATTTGCTCTTAGGGTTTAATAGGGATCGACTCTTAGAAGTGGCACTCGTCCGCCTCTGACGGACTGACCTTGCGGAGTTTATCTTCGGTGCCGACTCTTGATGACAAATGGGGTAGGGACGTATTGCTATACGCCCCTACAAATTCTAAAAAACTGGAACTTTTTTATAGGCTAATTGTAAAAGTGGTAGAACAAACGATAAGGAGGTGTTGTTATGTTTAAAAGAATCTCAAGCACAGCAGTTCTGGCGGTTATCCTGGCTGGTTTACTGCTGGTCGGTCTGGTCTGGGCTCAAAAGTCAACCCAGGTCAAAAAACAGGGTTGGGTAGGAGTCTACCTGCAGGAACTTACCCCTGAGCTCAAAGAATCCATGGATCTAAAGGAATCTACAGAGGGTGTTCTGGTAAACGGAGTGGTGGAGGATAGTCCGGCTGAAAAAGCTGGAATAGAGGAAGGTGATGTGATCATCTCATTCGATGGCAAAAAGGTTGGTTCGACTGATAAACTAACCGGCCTGGTCAGGAAAACTGCTCCGGGGACTGAAGTCGAAATCAAGGTCATCCGTGATGGTGAAGAGGAAAGCCTTAATCTGACTATTGGAGAAAGTTCTCTTTCTGGTTTGTATAACCTGAATCCTGAGAAGCTCAAGATAGAAAAGAAAATGATTGAACCCTTCATTTGGAGCTTTCATTCGGGATTGAAACTGGGGGTCGCAATTCAGGATTTGACTGAGCAGTTGGGTGATTATTTCGGAATCAAAAAAGGAGAGGGAGCTTTAATCACTGAGATAGAGAAGGAGAGTCCTGCAGAAAAAGCTGGACTAAAGGCCGGAGACATAATTGTCCAGGTGGATAATGAGAAAGTATCTGGTTCAGACGACGTTCGGCAGATAATCTCTGAGAAGGAGAAGGGAGATAAAATCAGCCTGAAGGTAATGAGGGATAAAAGACAAAAGGATTTTTCCGTGACTCTCGCCGAGACTGAAAAGGAGTATTCTTTCAAAATCCAGCCTGATATCGAAAAAACAAAGAACATCGAGCTTTTCCTGGACAAACTTCAAATCCCGGAAGCCCCTATGCTAAAAGGTTATTCCTCAGATGAAAGCAAGCTGAAGAGAGATCTTAACAAGCTGAAAAAAGAGATGGAGGAGCTTAAGAAAGAATTAGATGAGCTGAAAGAAGAACTGAAAAGATAATTGGATCTGAATATCTAGTCACAGGAATATGTAGGGGCACGTCGTCCCGCCAAAGGCGGGATGCCCCTACGACTTTCTTAATCGAAAAACTTTATTATGGTTTGCTTGACCTCTTCCAAATCGAAAGGCTTGGGAATGCAGGGTTGTTTTACTCTGTCCAAAAAAGCTTCAGTTTCCGGATTAGCCAGGTCTCCGGTGGTAAAGATAATCTTTTTGGCTAATTCCTCACTATATTTTTTGACTTCCTCATAAAATCTTCGGCCATCGAAATCCGGCATCTTTATGTCGGTAATGATCAGATCATAATCAGAAGCTTTTACTTTGGACAAGCCCGTTCTGCCATTTGATGCCACATCTACCTGATGTCCTTCCTGCTGGAGAGTATCCATCAAAATATCCAGAATCGACTGCTCATCGTCAATCGCCAGGATATTCTTTTTCTCTATTTTCCGAATCACAGATTTAGGTTTTTCCTTCTTCTCCGAGACTGCGGCTTTTTCTTCTTTCAATACAGGCAGCTCAATTACGAAAGTAGCCCCCTGACCCAGTATGCTCCGGGCATAGATCTTTCCGCCATGCTGCTGAATGATCCCGTAGGAGATGCTCAAGCCAAGTCCTGTTCCTCTTCCCACATCTTTAGTGGTGAAGAAAGGCTCAAAGATTTTATTGAGATTTTCCTCCGGGATACCAGGACCATTATCCTCCAGAATTATCCGGATCATCTCGCCAGCTTTTTCAGTGCGGATTCTGATTTCGCCTTTCCCTTTGGATTCCTGGATTGCCTGGTGGGCATTGTTCATGATATTCAGAAATACCTGTTGAAGCTGGTTGAAGTCTGCCATGGTCTTGTGCAACTGTGGGTCGAGATCTTTCAGCACCTGGATGTTACTTACTTTCAGGTCATAAGCTCTTAATTCTATAGTCTGGTCCAGAATGGTATTGATATCCAGATATTTTTTCTCCGGCTTATGTTTGCGGGCAAAGGTGAGCAGGTTATTCACGATGTTTTTTGCCCGGTCCGACTCCTTGGAGATCTTGTTCAGATAGCTCTGGGTCTTGGTGTCCAGATTGTTGTTCATAAGAAGAAGCTGAGAATAACCCATAACTCCTGCCAGAGGGTTATTAAGCTCGTGCGCTACGCCTGAGACCAACTGCCCCACTGCAGCCATCTTCTCAGACTGCACCAACTGCTCTCTGAGGCGCTTTTGCTCGGTTATGTCTCTGAGCAAGTACACGCTTCCGATAAATACACCTTTGGAGCTGAAACGCGGAAAGGCGGAGATGAGGAAGATCTCATCCCCGGAAATTCCCTTCATCTCTAGGGTAAACGGTTTTTTGGTTAGCATTGCCTGACGATGTGGACACTCCGAACATGGCGAGTCCAGCCGGTTATGAAAAACCTGATGACATTTTTTGCCGATGATCTGGTCTGGCTCCATGCCTAATTTTTGAGCCAGGGTTCGGTTCGCGCGGATGATCCTGTATTCCGGGTCGATCAGACAGATGAGATCAGTTATCGAGTCAAAGGTCTGTTCCCACTCCTGTTTCCCCCTTAATACCTGGTTGAAAAGCTGTGCGTTGACCATGGCTATAGCCGCCTGGCTGGTGATGTTGGTGAGAAACTGCAGGTCCTCTTCGGAAAAAGCATTCTTTTCATAACTGCACACAGCCAGAACCCCTAAGACTTTATCTCCAGATAGCATTGGAACACCCAGCCAGGAAGAGGAAATCTTATTGCTACCAATAGTCTCGACTTTTACCGGCAGTTTTTTGATATCAGTTTCAAAGTCACTTATAAGCAGAGGTTTCTTAGTTCTGATCACATAGCTTACCACTCCATCGCCTAAGGGGACTCTTGTCTTGGGATACTGTTTTTTATTATCTATTAAAATCTCGAAATTTAGTTGGTTATTTTTTTTATCATATAAAGCCACGTAATAGGATGGGGCGTTAATGACCAGGGTCAATTGCCGGTAGATGTGTTCCAAAAGTTGATCCAGGTCTAAAGTCGAATTCACTACTCGGGCGACGTTGTTGAGCACCGACAGCTCTTGAATTTTCTTTTCACTATTAGCATAAAGCCTGGCATTTTCCAGAGCCACGGCAGTTTGATTAGCAACCGATTGCAAAAGCTGCAAATCCTCCTCGTCGAAACCAGCTATTCTATTGGTCTGCGCATCCAACACCCCCAAAACTTTTCCTTGTAATTCAATCGGGACCGCTAACTCGGATCTAGTCTCCTTAAGACCGTTGAAGTGATAGTAGCGGGGGTCAGTACTCACGTTTTCTACAAACAAAGTTCGGTTACTCTCAGCCACCCAGCCCAGGATGCTTTTTTCCTTCAGTTCCAGGTTATGGTTATGGATATTATATTTACCTTTGTCATCCTCATACATCGATTTTATAATAAATTCATCTTTTTGAATCAGACCAATAGTAACCGCGTAGTAGTTCAACTCTGAATAAAGGAGTCTGATCACCTCTTCCAGAACCTTTTCAATATCTAAAATCGAGGTGATCTTCAACCCGATCTGGTTGATCACCCTTAAACGCCTGGCTTTGTTGGTTTCTTTCACGTATAGCTCGGTATTTTCAATTCCCACGCCTATCTGGCTGGAAATGGAGGAAAGAAGCTCTGCATTTTCCTCAGTGAAATGATTGAGTTTTTTACTTGCCAGGCTCATCAAGCCTATCAGGTTATCCTTAGATTGTAGGGGAAGAACAATGTAAGATTGAAAACCTTGACGCTTAGCTTCCAGGTTGATGGACTCATTTGACTCGGAAAGGGATTTGTTTACCAGCCAGCTTGAGGGGTTAAGAAGTTTTTTGACCCAGGGATGATCCAGGTCAGCAATTCTGGCTTTATCCAAGAGCGAAGCATCTGCCCCCAGAGACCCTTCCAAAATCAGCTGGTTTCCCTTAAGCATATGGATGCTGGCACAATCAGCGTTGGTGATCTGTTTGACTATTTTAAGGGTATTATTCAGTATTAATTTAAGGTCCATTGTCTGGCTGATAGTAGATATGACCGAGTTAATGGCTGAGAGCTCGTGAACCTTTTTCTGCAGTTTTTCATCAGTCAACTCAAATAGCTGGGCATTTTCAATGGCCGTAGCTGCCTGGTTGGCAAACACCTCTAAAAGCTCTGCCTGGTCAGGGGTGAACATTCCGACGATAGACCTGTTCTCTAAGTATATTAAACCCAATAGCTTTTGCTTAATCTTTAAAGGAACACTTAAGATAGACTTAAGCTGTAAATCCAGGATACTATGTTTGTTTTTGAATCGCTCTTCCTGGGAGGCGTCCTGCAGGAAAACGGTTTTCTGGCTTTCTATCACTTCCCGGATCACGCTGCGGCTGATCTCGAATTCTGCGCTCTCGATCTCCTCTTTGGCTAAATTGTGAGCGACTTTGAATTCCAATCCGCCGTCCTCTTTTAAGAAGATCAGATAGCCATATTCAGCTTTGGTCATCTCTATTACCTGATCCATCACATAAGCCAGAAGTCGATCCAGCTTCAGATTGGAGTTCATGGCATTACTTATCTCCAGGAGCTTGCGCAGGGATTGGTCCTGGAAACTGCTCTGCCGGGTTTTCTCCAGTTCTAAAGCCCATTTTTCAGCTTCCTGCAGGTCGGTCTCCATTAATTTGAAGACCTCAGCCCCTTCGTAAGTTGAAGAAGTGCTTTTCTTTTTTAAATCCGAAGTTGACATCGATAAATCCTCAATCTCTTTTTGATAAAATCTTCAATCTACTCCAGCTAAAGCTTTGCTTTGGGTCTTAAGTTCCTCTTTTAAGAAAGTGATTTCTTTTCTTAACTGAATTTTCTTAGGCTCAGAAAGATACAAACTCCTGAACTCCTCTGGCACTTTAGCGTAGATCTCACGCAGAACGTTTACCGATTTTTTATAATATTTTGTGGCAGAGGTATATTTTCTTTGAGCCTGATATAGATCTCCCAAGCTGGCTGAGATCTCCCACTGCAACTCCGGTTTTTGAAGTGATTCAGCCTTATCCAGGGTGGTTTTCAGGTCTTTTTCTATTTCTTCCCAGGAGAAATTTTCCAGATTCCAGTTGGAAATTCTGGCTTTCAGCTTACCCTTTCCAAGAACAAGATTAGAATAAATGATCAGGGAGACATCCTGAGACTCCTCCGCCAGCCTGAGGGCGTTTTTCAGAAGCTCAAAAGCCAAAGCATAATTTCCAGTTTCCAGGTTGAGTTCTGCCCAGGATTTCAAAGCCTCAGCCTCCCCGGGCTTGCTATTTAATTCCTGGTAGATCTTTATGGCTTTTTGAAGAAATCTTTCCGATTTGAACCATTCCCCTTTGATTCGGTATATATCTCCCAGGAGAGTGAAGGTACCAGCCTTTCCAAAAGTGTCTTTCAGCTTACACTTTATAGTATAGCTTTTATGGGAACATTCGATTGCTTTATCCAGGGCATTCAGAAGCTGGTATATGCAACCCTGGTTGTGGGTATTAATTGACAGGTTCACCAGAGCTCCAACTTTTTCGGACATCTCCATACATTTCTGGTTATATTCTAAAGCAGAACGATAATCAGCCTGCTCCAGGCTGATATTGGCTATATTGCTCAAGGGAATTATAACCGAGGAGCGCGCTCCTATACGGGTGTAGATAGATGCACTCCTTTTATAATTCCTCAGCCCTTCGGAATAATTGCCTTTCTTGTAGTAAGCATTTCCTAAATTGTTGTATGAGCCAGCCATGGCATTGATGTCCCCAATTTTTTCACGTAGGGCAAGGCTTTTCTGATAATATTCGATTGCCCGGTCAACGTCTCCACGATCAAAAGAGATGTTCCCCAGATTATTGTAAGGGTAAGAGACCTCCTGCTCGTCTTTGAGCTTCTGAAAAATCTCAATCGACTTCTGGTAATATTCGACGGCCTGATCATATTTCCCCTGATACCAGTGAACCACTCCGGTAACGTTAAAGAGTTTTCCAATTTCTTTTAAAGAGACCTGATCCGTTTTATCTTTTAAGATACCTAGGGCTTTATCATAAAATTCTCTGGCCTGATCGAACTCTCCTTTGCGGCTGTGCACAAAACCACAATCGTAATAAAGCCGGGCCATCTCCTGCGAATGTTCGCTCGACTGCAGATGCCCAATCCCCTTGCTCAGGTGTTCTAAAGCCAGGTCAAATTCGCCTTTTTTCTCATAGACCATCCCGATTTTCTCAAAAGCATTAGCTTTCTTTCCGGGATCAAGGATGATCTTATCCCATTCTTCAAATTTCTGGATAGCCAGATCGAACTGGCCCATGCGCTGGTAGAGCTCAATTAAATTCTCGTATACTCTGGATCCGGCTTTACTATTTTTTTTCTGTTTCAAAAGGGGAAGGGCATTTTCAAAGAATTTGCAGGCTTCGTTGTTGGCGCATATTTTTTTACTTCTTCTTCCAGCTAAAAGAGAATAACTTAAAGCTTTTTTCTTATCCCCGGAGTTGTTAAAATGATAGGCTAATTCCTCCGGATGCTCACGCCGGTTAGAGCGGTAAAGGTTTTCTAACAGAAAACCAATAGTTCGATGCATTCCCAATTTCAACTCAGGTTCCATCTGCTCGTAGATCACCTCGCGGATCTGAGCATTGGTAAAGAAGTAAAGCTCAGTCGCACTCTCCTTTTCCGCTTTAAGGATTTCCATCTTCTGCAAAGAGTTAAGTCCGCAAAGGAATTCTTCCGGCTGCTTTGGTAGAGCTTTTTGAAGGAACCCTGCCTCCACTGCACGGTTGAAAACTGCCAGGGTCTGGGCAATTTTTAAAAGATCGGGGTCTAATTGGTTTACCTTTTCAGAAAGAACCCCTTTCAAGGTCCGGGGTATCTGCAATTCAGTGAAATCAAATTTTTCTAGGGACCAGTAAAGGTCTTTTCGGGAGATGGATTTCTTCTCAATAACGGCTTTCATTACCTCCTGAACAAAAAAGGGATTCCCGCCAGTCAGCTCTTTCAGTTTCTGGCTGAAGCCAGGGGGAAGAGTCTCTATCCCCAGCCTGGACCGGAGAAGCTCATCTATCTCCTGAACTTCAAAGGCTTCCAGGCGAATCTCGGTCAGCAAGCCCTCTGCTTTCAGCTCCTGGATCTCGCTTTCAAAAAAGTTAGACCCTTTTTCTGCCTCTAACTCGTTAGACTGGTAAGTACCCAAAAGGAGAACAGGGTATGTTTTGATATTCCTGGAGATATAGCTTAATAGCTCTAAGGTTGCCTGGTCAGCTAACTGGAGGTCATCGAAGCTGAAACCCGCAGGACTGGATTCGCTGAATTCCAGGAGAAATTGAGTGACCCCATCAAAGAGTTTGAGTTTTTCCTGATCTGGATTTAGCCTGACCTTTTCAGGCTCCTGCTCTGTCGAAAATGATTCCGGTATAAGTTTTTGCAGAGTCCAGGAATATTTCTTTACCGATTCTGATGGAAACAGCGGGAAGATCTGTCTCAGGATCTCCCTGATCGACTGGTAAGGAGTACCGCCCTCAGAGGAAGATTTTCCAGAGAAAAAATTCACCTTGTTCAGCTGGATCCGGTATTTGAACTCGTTCAGAAGCCGGGTCTTGCCGATGCCGCTTTCACCCCGGATTAAAAGAAAACTTCCGGTTTTCTCTTTGAGCAGTTTTTGAATATGCTCCTGAAATAAGGAGATCTCTTTTTGCCGGCCGATTAGTTTGCCGCTTAAAAGACAGCTTTGCTCTGCATCCTGGCTATCTATCTGAAAATCCTTATGAGCCAAGACATTTATTGCCTCTATAATCTCATTGGCGCTCTGGTAACGACTCTCCGGATTTTTTGACAGTAGTTTCAGAATAACAGTCTGGAGCGAATCAGGTACATTAGGTTTTACTCTCTGGGGAAGGATAGGCTCCTGTTCTATCTGCTTTTTCAAAATCTCAACCGGGGTATTACCTTCAAAAGGCAGCTTTCGAGTTGCAACCTGATATAGAACCACACCTAAGGAATATAAATCTGTCAGGCGGGTCGGGAGTTTACCTGAAGCTATCTCCGGGGCAAGGTAATGAGCAGTCCCCTTGATTTTGCCAGCGGTCGGTCTTTCCTCTGCCAGTCCAAAGTCCATAAGTTTTGCCAGATACTTTCCTTTGTCCAGAGTCTTAACCAGGATGTTTTCCGGCTTCAGGTCGTTATGTAAAACCCCTCTAAGATGCACATATTCTAAAGCCCTGCAGACTTGAACTATCAGCTCATACAGCTCATCATAAGACAGGTTCTCTGTGGCTTCGAACAGGTCTTTTCCCTCTACATACTCAAGGGTGAAAAAATATTCATCCTCCTTCTCGGAAGAGGATTTCCGGATTACGCCGAAATCATATACTTCAGCCAGATTGGGGTGGCGCAGTTCGGTAAGCGATTTAAATTCGCTTTTAAATCTTTCAAGTGCAGGAAGTACCTGCTTGTCTGCTTTGATGGTTTTAAGGGCAATCTTCTTGTTGTTCTCTGAGGAATCCTCTACCAGGTAGACAGACCCCATACCGCCCTCGCCCAGCTTCCTTACTATCCTGTAACGATTATTGATGATCTCCATAGACATTCAACTAAAGTGCGAGAATCAGGACAATCTGATTCTCTTTTCTTTATCGACAGCATTAAAACAAAATTTACTTTGGGGGATTGGAGGAAAGGCTTGTTGCCCCCTTAATCGTTGATTAACTGACAAGATATTTAGAGAGGATGAAAAATGAGAGAAAGGGTAGCCGCAGACTTTAGTCTGCGTTTCCATCGAGTTAATTCCTGATACGCAAGCTGAAGCTTGCGGCTACCTTCCTAAAAAACGCCCTGGTCGAGTAGGGGTGGAGTTTGCCTCCACCCGCTCAAGCTTCTTTTTACCCACAGAGGACTGCACCGCCGTTGACGTTGATGATCTCTCCCGTGATGAAGGTGGCTAAGTCTGAGGCTAAAAACAGTATGGCTCCGGCGATCTCTTCTGGCTCAGCCGCACGGCCCAGAGGAATCTGGTCTAAAATCCACTTCCGGTCTTTCCCGATTAGCGAGCTGTGGCTCATATCTGTATCCACCCAGCCAGGCGCGACACAATTGACCCTTATATTGTAAGATGCCAGCTCAGTCGATAGAGATTTGGTCAGGCTTATAATTGCCCCTTTGGTGGCGGCATAATGAGAATGGTAAGCCTCACCTCTCTGCCCGGCAGTGGAGGAGATATTGATTATGTTTCCGCCACCTTGTTTTTTCATTATAGGAACGACTTTAGTTGTCAGATAGAAGATGCTCTCCAGATTTATAGTCAAAGTTTCTTTTAACTGAGCAGGGGTCATCCTATCTATAGGGGCATATTTCCATATTCCAGCATTATTTATCAGGATGTCGATCTTACCGAATTTCTTAAGAGTAAAGTCGACCATCTTTTCACACTGAGATTTTGAGGAGACATCTGCTCTATAAATCTCCGCCTGCACATCTCTGGACTTAGCTATAGATGCAACTTTTTCTGCCTCTTTCCTGTTTCTGAAATAGTTTAAGATTAGGTCGGAGCCTGCCCGGGCAAAAAGCAGGGCGGTGGCTTTTCCGATTCCTCTGGAGGCACCGGTTATTAAGGTTACCTTTCCTTTAAGATCAATTAAAACTGACATTTTTAACTCCTTCTGTTCACTTGTTCGGATTACCGAGGTTTCAGACCCCGGCCACCACCAGACGTTGTAACCAAGGTCAGACAGGAATGTCTGACCTACCACCAAAACAGCGTAGAGGAGGTTTCAAACCTTCGACCGAGCCTTGATCCGCCTCTGGCGGACGGCTACGCGTTTTAGGATTCTATCTAAGATAAAATTAAACCAAAAGATTGCAAGTAAAAAGAGGTGGGGTATTGTCCTAATTTGGTTCTCAAGATTTATTCTTAAATAAGTGAAACCAGTATTCTGTGTCATTCGTATGATTGTCTCGGAAGTTAAAAAATGAAACTGTAACAATATCTCATTCCTCTTGATTAAACATAACTTTCAGCAAAAAACTTGACTTTAAGAATGAAATGAATTAAATAAAGATAAATGAATTAATCTGGACTTGGAAGAATCAAAAACCTCATTAAAAAAACCTTTTCAAAAAGAGGATCAAAGATGCGCTCGAAGGTTGCAGCCTGCCTGATCGGTTTGCTGCTATTTTCCGTAGCAGCTACTCAAACTTTCGCCGAAGAGGGGATGTGGATGCTGGATGAGTTGAAAGATCTCCCCTTTGAGCAGATGAAGGCTAAGGGTCTGGAGCTGACTGCGGAACAGATCTATGACTTAAAGGATGCAGTAGTCCAGGTGGGAGGCGGGAGTGGCTCTTTTGTCTCACCTAATGGTCTGATTTTGACCAATCATCACGTGGCTTTTGGTGCCATTCAGAGACGAAGCACGCTGGAGCAGAATTTCATCCAGAATGGATTTTTAGCCAAAACCCAGAAGGAGGAAATTCATGCTCCGGGATACCAGGTGCTTATTACTAAAGATTTCAAAGATGTGACCAAAGAAGTGCTCAAAGGTATAAACGAGAAGATGTCATACTTTGACCGGTATAAAGCCATAGAGAAAAACCAGAAAAAGCTGATTGCCGAATGCGAAAAAGGAGGAAAAGTTAGGTGTAGTGTTGTGGAGGTGCTCAGCGGGACCAAGTATTATCTTTTCATCTACAACAGGATCAAGGACGTGCGTCTGGTTTACGCTCCGCCAAGCTCAATCGGTAGTTTCGGAGGAGATATCGACAACTGGATGTGGCCCCGGCATGCAGGGGATTTCTCCTTTTTCAGAGCATACGTGGCTCCAGACGGGAGTCCGGCTGAATACAGCGAAGAGAACGTCCCATACCAGACCAAGAGATATCTTCCCATTTCTATCAAAGGGTATAAAGAAGGCTCTTTTGCCATGATCCTGGGTTACCCGGGTAATACCCTTCGTTACCGGGACTCGTATTCAGTGGATATGTGGCAGAATCACCTGTATCCCCAGCAGATAGAAACTGCAAAAGGAATGCTTAAGATATTAGAAGCAAAATCAGAAGAGAGTCCAGAGTTAGCCATCAAATTTGCCGACAGAATCGCAGGGATTTCTAATAGCTTGAAAAACAATCAGGGAATGCTGGAAGGGCTGAAGAAAACCCGTCTTTTGGAGCGTAAATTAAAACAAGAAGCTGAGTTCAAAGAATATCTTGCCCAGCATCCAGATTTGGAAAAAAAATATGGGGATGTTTTACCAAGAATCGGTGGCCTTTATGCGGAGTTGAAGACCTACGATGAGAAGCAGAGTATGTTAGATGGCCAGACGAGTGATGTCTTGGGTCTGGCTTATACCATCCAGAAATGGGGAACCGAGAAGAGCAAAAAGGATATGGAGAGGGAGCCCCAATTTCAGGAAAGGAACATACCTGATCTCAAAGACTATCTCAAAGAGGCTCAGCACGACCTGGACATCCCCACAGACCAGTTGATATTAGAGATGTTCATTACCAGGGCTGCCAGCTTGCCAGAGGGTCAGAAAATTGAGGCAGTAGAGAAAATCGTCCAGGAAAAACAGGGAGAGGAGAAGAAAAAAGCCATACAACAGTTTATTCAAAACCTGTATGAGAATACCAGGGTTGCGGATGTGGATGAACGTCTTAAGATGTTCGATATGACCGCAGAAGAACTTAAGAAGAAGAATGATGCAATGATCAATTTTGCGGCTGAGCTTGAAAAGGAAAAATCAGTTATCGATGACAGGTATAAATCATTCGTAGGTGCGGTTTATCAACTCAGGCCTCTCTTCATAAGAGGGATCAGCGAGTGGAAAAAACAAGGGCTTTACCCGGATGCCAATGGCACCCTTCGTTTCAACTGGGGTGAAATCAAGGGTTACTCACCACGAGATGCTGTTAATTATGACTATGTTACTACTCTGAAGGGAGTGATGGAAAAAGATACCGGCACAGAACCTTTTGACGTTCCGGAGGTTCTTAAAAAGCTATATGCCAGCCGGGATTTTGGAAGGTATGTCGATCCAGGCATAGGGGATATGGTGGTAGACTTTCTTTCAACTAACGATGGCACAGGCGGCAATTCCGGAAGCCCGATTATGAATGGAAAAGGAGAAATAATTGGTTTGATTTTTGATGGCGACTACGAAAGCATAACCTCTGATTTTCAGTATGATCCGGATTTAACCCGATCCATAAACGTGGATTCTCGCTACATTCTTTTTATCGCTGAAAAGATGGGTCAAACCCAGAATATTCTAAAGGAACTGGATATTCGCTGAGCTTGGTTGTTAATTCAATAAAAGAATTAGAGAGTCTATTTCTATATAGTCCATTTTTTTGGAAGAAACACCGGAGTCTAAATCCAACCGGAGTGGATCCGGTATCGGCGGAGCTTTAACCTTATCTCTGATTATTTGAAAATCAATAGAGCTTATTTTTGGTTACTCCATTAACAAGACACTGCAAAGGTTTTTCAAACAATTCTTTTTCGGGATCTCAGATTATTTTACTCTTTAACAGTAGAGAATAGATGTCTAAAGCCAGTTTAATATTATTAAATGGTAGAATCGTTACGCTGGATAAAAAAAATCCTGAGGTTCCTGCTTTGGCCATCTCAGGCGAAGAGATTGTCTATGCAGGAAGTGAGGAAAAGGCGAAGGCGTATGCGACCAAAGAGACAGTGGTAATAGATTTAAAAGGGAGACTGGTTCTGCCTGGTTTCAATGATGCGCACCTGCATTTTCTTGGAGGGGGATTGAACTTCCTGCGGGTGGATTTGAGAGACTGTAGAAGCTTTCAAGAGATAGGGGAGAAGATCAAGGATAAAGCTAACAAATTGAAACCTGGGTCCTGGATTTTGGGTAGGGGATGGGACCATACTCTTTTCAATCAGGGGAAATGGCCGGATAAAACCTTTTTAGATAAAATTGCTCCGCAGAATCCAGTTTACTTAAAAAGAATCGATGGGCACGTGGGCTGGGCTAATAGTTTAGCTTTGCAAATGTCGAAAATAGACCAGAATAGCTCTTCTCCAGAAGGAGGGGCTATAATCAAAAATGCCAATACTGGAGAACCGATAGGAATCTTGCTGGAAAATGCGATGCAATTGGTTGAGCGTATGATTCCTAAGCCTTCTTTTGAGGAGCAGACTTTAGCTCTAAAAGAAGCCGTGAAGGAAGCTAACAGGTTCGGGATTACGAGCGTTCAGGATAATTCGGATGTAGAGGTATTAGAGGTTTACAAAAAGCTTATGGAAAAAGATGAGTTAAAAGTCAGAGTTAGTGAATGGTTACCTTTAGAATTGATTAAAAAACCACAGGAACTAAAACGGCTGATAAAAAGTTTTCCTGAAAAAAGTAATCTTTTAAGACCTGGGCTTCTTAAGATTATGGCAGATGGTACGCTCGGCTCTCGCACTGCTTTTCTTTTTGAGCCTTATTCGGACGAGCCAGGAAAGTCTGGAGTTTTTTTGCATGAGGAAAAAGAGTTAGAGGATATGGTTATGCTGGCAGATAAATCAGGGTATCAGGTTGGGATTCACGCAATCGGGGATAGGGCTAATCATACAGTTTTGAATGTATATGAGAAAATTCAAAAGATGAATCCAGAGAGAGAAAGAAGGCATCGAATCGAACATTGTAGTCTGCTCAGGGAGGCGGATATTTCTCGTTTTGCTAAATCCGGGACAGTGGCTTCAGTCCAACCGAGTTTCTGGAGCTCAGATAAGAAATGGCTGGAGCAGAGATTGGGGAAAGAGAGAATGAAAGGGGCTTACGCTTTTAAATCGCTTTTAGATTCGGGCACGGTTTTGGCTTTCGGGACTGATTGGCCAGTTGAGTCTTTGAACCCGATGTTGGGTATATATTCGACGGTAACACGGGATGTAGGGGCACAGCATGCTGTGCCCCTACAGGGTTCTGCAAATTATTTAGAGACGCATGGCCATGCGTCTCTACAAAAGCTGACTATAGAGCAGGCGGTAAAAGCTTACACTCTGGGTTCTGCTTATGCTGAATTTCGGGAGAAGGAAAAAGGGTCTCTGGAAGTCGGGAAATTAGCAGATATAGTGGTTTTATCTAAAGATATTTTCAGCATTCAGCCAGAGGAGATTAAAGACACGGAAGTGGAGATGACGATTTTGGGGGGAAAGGT
>JALHSU010000099.1 GCA_022865345.1 Candidatus Zixiibacteriota bacterium | reverse complement strand
AGATACCCTCACAGCTGATTAATTGGATTAAGCTGATGAAAGTATAAGGCAAAAGGCTATAGTCTAAAGTCAAAAGAAATCAAGAAGCAAACAGCGAATAGCTAATCGCGAATAGCGAAAAACAAGGAAGGTCAAGATGGAAATTGAGGAATTGACTAAAGAATTGAAAAGAGATGCTCAGAGGCTAAAAGAGGAAAAAATCGAGCTGGTCGATTTCGACAGGCTTGAAGGAAACTTGATATCCGCCTCTGAAAAGCTTAAAAGGATGAAGGAAAAAGAAGGGGTCGCAGAAAAAATCCTGAAGGATTTCAAGGGAGAGATAAAAAGAATGGCGGTTTCTTTATCCCGGCTCAAAGGCGAGAACAGCAGTCCTGAGTTGATAGAAAAATATCTTTCAAATCAGAATATCGGTTATGAGGAACTGTGTCTTTTGAAAAGGAGACTTGAGTCTGAATTCAACGAGAGTTTTCCCAATGCCCCGCTTTCCAGGAGTAATTACGTTTTCTCTAAGGAGAGAAGGGGAAAGGATAGATTGGAGGAATACAGGGTTTAAAAAATCTTAAGGCTAAAGAAAGAAATAAATGACGGATGTCGGATAACGAATGATGGATAAAAGAAAAAAGTAAAGTCTAAAGGCAATAGTTAAAATCAAAAAGAAGTTCAAGGGTTAAAAAAAACGTGAGTGTTTCCCGTTTATCGTGATCGTGAAAAAAGAGAAAAGGAGGATGACCTCACCCTAAATTTCTCCAATGAGGAGAGGGGACAGAAGCAATAGACAGGATGCCTGTTGTACCGATTAGACGCATTCAATATGTCTTTACAGTCTAAGAGTAGCCTTGAATTTTGTAAGTGTATCCCTCTTTTATTTGCTCTTTCGTCTTCAAATGTTTTATCAAATACTGGCCACAATTTGAGCCGATCTGGTTTTCTTCGATTTCCCCGATGCTGATGAGAACTTCATACCCTGCGGAACGAAGCTCACTTACGACCTGGTAGTCTTTTCCTTCGCAGAGTGGGTCAATGTAGGAACAAAGCTTGTGTCTGATTCCCTGATAAGTGGGGTTTATCGGCGTCATCTTAATCAAAAATTTATCCGGGTCAAAATGTTGTAAAAGGACCTCTGGTTCCACTGGCATCTCTTTTGCCAGGGCAAAGTTTAAGGTAAGTTTTCTGTCCCCCTCTTCATAAAACTTTTCTCCAAAGGAAGAGATTGTTTTTAGGTCCCACTTCCTCACCGGCATCAACTTATATCTCATTTTTTCATCTGTAGAATGGATAGAGAACTGGAGTCGGAATTTGCCACCGGAATATAATTTATTCTTTAGGATAAGTAGTTTTTGGAAAAATTCGTCCGTGTCGGCTGGAGCGATTGTAGAGATAGTGGGAATTAAGCCGGGGGCGTTATAACGGGACGGAAGCTCTTCCAGGACCTGCGGCACATTCGGATTAAAAGCAGGCTCACCCATCCTGGCGAACTGGATTTTGAATTTTTCAACTGGAATATTGCCATCCGGAAATCTTTTCTTGACGAGAAAGTCTATCTGTGAAAAAATATCTTCTTTAGATAATTTCCCCTGATAAAGGCTTCCGGCATCGCAGATTAAGCATTTAACCGGACAGCCGAACAGGGTTGAGACTATCAAAACCCACTTTTTCTCCCTGGACAAAGGTGGCTGTACAGACTCAACTAATTCGACCAGCTTTCCGTCTCTCAGCTCAGCAATATAAACGATGGCGATATCCTCTTTTCCGGCTGAGGCGAGAATTTTCATATTCGGATCTCCTTTAATCTTCCATGTGAGCGCTATGAAAAACTCGTTCTGCAGGGCTGGGAGCCCTGCCTACGAATGCAGAAGAGAGGATTTTTACGAGCATACCCCCTTTAATCTTCTGCATATTTTCATTGCGGCCATAATTCCATCTCCCACGGCAATGGCAGTCTGTCGGTAATTTCCATTCTTTACATCCCCGATAAGATAGAGAACCCCTTTTTTCACTAAAGCCCTGAAATTTCGCTTTACTTTTTCTGACAAAAAGTCGAGCTGCGGCTCTCTTCCGATGGCAAATATCAAATAATCAGCACGACTTTTCCAGGTATTTCCAAGAGTCTTGCATTCAAGTAGTATTCCATTTTGAGAGTTGTTGGACACTCTTGTGATTCGTGTATTCTTATGATAGGAGATTGAGGAAACTGCTTGTGCTCTTTCCAAGAGGAGGGGAAGAGACCTGATATGTTGTCCGCTATTCAAAATGGTAACCTCGTTATTCTGGCTGAGATTTAAGGCATAGTCAAAAGCTGCATCGCCAGCTCCGATGATCGCTATTTCCTTTTTCCTAGCTCTAAGAATGGGATAAACCTCATAAAAAATCTTGTCTTTCACTTCTTCAGGTATTACAAAATCCGCAAATCCCCTGGGTTTCGTCCCACTCGCGATCACTACTGTCCGGGAAGGATAGGTTTTTTTCCATGTTTCTACAAGGAAAATCTTTTTTTTAAAATAGAGTTTTTTAACCTCTTCAAATGCGGGCAGGATTGACACTCTCTGGAGTTGCTCCCTGAAAAGATTTACAAGACGCGAACCAGTGATCCCTGCAGGGAAGCCGGGATAATTTTCCACCAGGTGGGCATTTCTTAAAAGGCCCCCCATTTCATCTTTTTCCAAAAGAAGTGGAGTTATTCCAGAGCGTTCAAGCTGTATGGCTGCGGCAATTCCTGCAGGTCCCGCTCCGATGATGGTAACATCTTCAACTTTCATAGCATTCCTCAACAGAAAAAGCTGGTTTAAGATAATACATTCTATCTGTAAGGTGGTAATAAAAAAAACCGGTTGGGAAATACACAAACAGGCAAGATGCCTGTTCCACCTGCTTCGGTGGATCTTCCTGCAGATCAAAAATAATATTTGCTCGATGGTGAAAAATAAAGGGAGACGGAAGATAAAAGGCTAAGGTCTAAAGGCTATAGGCTAAAGAAAGAAATAAATGACGGATGTCGGATAATGGATGACGGAGAAAAAAAAGGAAAACTGTCATTGCGAGGAGGTCATTTGACCGACGAAGCAATCTGCACAAATT
>JALHSU010000098.1 GCA_022865345.1 Candidatus Zixiibacteriota bacterium | reverse complement strand
TTCCAATTCGTATTAATATTAGAAGGTCGACTTAATAGTTGACCTTCTTTTTTAAAGGGTCTTTGAAAAACTCAAATCAAGAGGGTGGGTGACTTTGGCTTGAAGATTTCCAGAAAAAGCTTGACAATCGATTGAAAAGGAATATCTTTTTCACTTGATATAAATTAACTTAGGTTGTTAGATTTTTCACAAAGGAGGTGAGAGAGAAGATGAAGAAACTCAGCTTGCTAGTGTTAGTGAGCTTTGTGTTTTTTATGCTTTTCAGCTTGAGCTATGCCCAGACCACACCTAAAGGAGATACCACCAAAGCTGTGGCTCCTGCCAAGTTGAAATATATGGGTTCTCTGAGCTGCAAGATGTGCCATAATTTAGAGAAAACGACTGGTAAGCAGTTTGACATATGGGCGGCGTCTAAACATGCAATGGCTTATAAGGAACTGGCCAGCGATAAATCCAAAGAGATTGCTAAGGCTAAAGGGATCGAAGATGCCCAGAAGAGCGACAAATGCCTCAAGTGTCACATAATCGGATTTGGAGCTACTGCTGCAGAAAAAGGCCCCAAATACGATATAGCAGAGGGAGTGGGTTGCGAAGCCTGCCACGGTCCCGGGGAGAAGTATAAAGATATGAAGATAATGAAGGACTCGAAACTGGCAGCGGAAAACGGGCTGATCATGCCCGGGGAGAAGGAGTGCAAAGGATGCCATAATCCGGATAGCCCGACTTACAAGGAATTCAAGTTCGCGGATGCAATGAAGGTAATTGCACACCCGATTCCTAAAAAGACCAAGTAAACAGGAGTAAAGTTTTTAGAGCGGCTGATCTACAAAAAATGGGTCAGCCGTTTTTTTTAAGAGCACCCCAAAATGGACAAAAATTACATAAAGATAAATGCCGTATTATTTTTTTCTGTGATCTTATTCTTTTTTTGCACCGGGGTATCGTCCCCCGACCCGTCATCTATCTATCCCGATAAAATCGATGGTAAAACCCTTGCCTTCCTGCAGAAGCTTCCCCAGGATTCTCTGTCTTCTTTCTGGATTGTTTTCAAGGATAAAGGTCCAATCGAACAGGGGGCTTATGAAAAAATTTTACGGGAAAATGTCCTCCGTTTTCCGGAAAGAACTATCCTGAGAAGGAGCTTGAGAGGAAATGGAGTCTTGTCAGATTTCTCTGATCTTCCAGTTTATCAGCCGTATCTGGACTCTCTTAAGTCTACCGGGGTGAAGATAAAAACCGTGTCCAGATGGTTAAATGCGGTAAGTATTATAGCTACAGTAAAGGATATAGAAAGAATTGCTGAATTTGGCTTTGTCCAGAAAATTCAGAAAGTGGCTATCTTTTACAGACCGCTCCCGGAAATAGAGAGTAAAGCGCCAGAGTATAAAAAGAGCTTAGTTCCAGAAATCCTGGATTATGGAGCTTCTTATGCTCAGCTTCTGCAGATTCACGTTCCTGAACTGCACAGATTAGGTTATACAGGCAAGGGGATAAGGATCGGGATGCTGGATACCGGT
>JALHSU010000097.1 GCA_022865345.1 Candidatus Zixiibacteriota bacterium | reverse complement strand
GTCCGCTCTCGCATTATCGGTACCACTGCGCATGTGACTGTGCTTTCTTCTGAAGAAGAGGGGATTCAAGACTACCAGAAGCTTGTGCCTTCAATCAAATCGAATCCACAGGTTATGGGAGTAGCACCTTTCATCTACTTTAAAGCTGCCATAGCTTCAAAGGAAAGCTCGGACGGGATTGTCATCCGGGGCATTGACCCGGAACAGGAAAGAAACGTTACTGAGATCGAGAATGACTTAATTGCCGGGTCTTTTGATTTAAAAGAGAAAGAAGGCGAGTTACCTGGCATCGTGTTGGGTGGAACCTTAGCTGATAGGTTAAGGGTGAAGATCGGGGATGAGGTCATACTTTTTTCCATAAACCGGGAAACCGTTTCTGCAGGTTTCCTTTCTCCTAAGGCAACCAAGTTCAAAGTGGTGGGGATTTTTGAGACCGGAATGTATGAATATGATTCCAACCTGGCTTATGTTTCCCTCGGGTCTGCACAGAAAATTTTGAGTTCGGGAAGCTCAGTGACCGGACTGCAGGTAAAAATCTCCAACTTCTATAAAGCGGAAAAGGTGGCAAAAGAGTTTGATTCAAAATTGGGTCCGAGCTTTTATGCAACTGATTGGATGCACCTGCACAAAAATCTTTTCTCCTGGATGGCTCTGGAAAAATATGCTATGTTCATAGTCTTAAGCCTGATTGTAGCTGTGGCTGCATTTAATATCATCAGCACTCTGATAATGATCGTAATAGAGAAAAGAAAAGAGATCGGCATTTTGAAATCGATGGGAGCAACCTCAGCCTCGATCATGAGGATCTTCCTGTTCGAAGGGCTGGTCTCGGGGGTCGTTGGCACAATTCTGGGATGTGTTCTGGGGTTTCTTTTGTGCTGGATTCAAAAGACTTTCAAACCGATCTCGCTGCCGCCGGAGATATATTTCATCTCGACCCTGCCGATAGATATGCGGCTTTTCGATTTTCTGATAGTGGCTTTAGCTGCAGTAGGCATAACCTTTTTAGCGACGATTTATCCGGCTTACAGAGCTTCGCAGATGTTGCCGGTTGAGGCGATTAGATATGAATAAAAAAAGGTTTAAGGGTTCAAAGGTTCAAGAGTTCAAGGGAAAAAATCCAAGCTCCTTGTGGCTGTTATCATCCACAAGGGAGGAAGATGTCGAGGATGATAACATCCTCGGCGAGCAGACACTTATGCACTCTATAAATAAATTAAATATATTCAGAAAACTGGCGAAAATAGATATATAGGGAATAAGAATTGACAGGTAAAGATGCGGTCTTAGAGGCTAAGGGGGTTTTTCGGAGTTTCCAAACAGGTACGGTTATTCTGGACGTATTAAAGGGTGTGGACCTGGAAATCTATCAGGGAGAGATAGTTGCGTTAATCGGTCCTTCAGGATCAGGAAAAAGCACCCTGTTACACATTTTAGGGGTTTTAGATCGACCAGACAAAGGTTCAGTCAATCTTGACACTGTAGAGGTTTTCTCATTGAACGATAAAGAGTTAGCTCATCTGAGGAACAGAACCGTGGGATTTGTTTTCCAGTTCCATCACCTTATGCCTGAGTTCTCAGCTTTAGAAAACGTTATGATGCCTAAACTTATTGCTGGGGAAGGAATAAAGAGTATCGAGAACAAAGCAATGGAGTTACTTGATGAAGTCGGTCTTAAAGATAGGAAAGATCATAAGCCCGGAGAGTTGTCCGGGGGTGAACAGCAAAGGGTAGCAGTTGCCAGAGCCTTGATCAACGACCCCAAGATAGTGATTGCGGATGAGCCTTCAGGTAATTTAGACCGGAATACAGCCGAAAGCCTGCATAATCTGATCCTTGAGCTAAACCGCAGCAGAAACCAGACTTTCGTGCTGGCAACGCATAACCTTGAATTAGCTCAAAGAGCCAATCGTATATTTAAATTGAAAGATGGGCAACTCGAGCAGACAAAACTCTAAAGTGCGTTAAGAGGAAGAAATGCTTTGCGATGATTGCAAGAAGAAAGAAGCTACTATTCAGATAACCCAGATCATCGATAATCAGAAGATGACCTTGAACCTGTGTCAGAAATGTGCGGAGAAAAGGGGTTTTAGCAGTCCTTTTGCAGGGGTTCCTTTTCCTTTAGCTGAGTTTCTGTCCGGCATGATATTACCCGGGCCATCTGGTTCAAGTGCGGGTAAAAAAGGTGTCCCCAGGACAGAGAAAGAACCCAAATGCCCTAACTGCGGGATGACTCTCTCTCAATTTGCCCAGCGCGGAAGATTAGGATGCGGAAGCTGTTATAAGACTTTCCGAACCCAGCTTAAAGACCTTCTGAGGAAAATCCATGGCTCAGATCGTCATCGGGGCAAAATACCCAACCTGCCCGGAGTGCAGATGGAATACCTGAAAGAGGAAAGAAAGCTTCAGGAGGAACTGAAAAAAGCCATAGATGAAGAGGACTTCGAAATGGCTGCATCGATCCGGGATAAGATAAAAAATCTACAGGAGAAAAAGTAGAAATGTTCGACGATTTGGTAAAAAAACCTGCAGCTTGGCTAAGCGGTGAAGGAGAAAATTCGGAGATAGTTTTGTCCAGCCGGGTAAGATTAGCCCGCAATATCTCTACAATTTCTTTTCCCTCAGTTGCCCGGTCAGATGAAAGGGAGAAGGTCATCTCTTATGTTCAGGGTGCCTTACAAAAGAACTCCAGGTTTGGGTCCGGACAATTCTATTCCTCTTCTGAGCTTTCTCCTTTAGATAAAGATTTTCTCATAGAAAGACATTTGGTAAGCCCGGAGTTTATGAAGGACGGAGGTTCCAAAGCCCTGTATATCGGTGAAGAAGAAAAGATCAGCCTGATGATAAACGAGGAGGACCACCTCCGGATTCAAGCCCTCAAGTCCGGGCTGGAGATAAAAAGCGCATTTGAGCTGGCAGATAAGGTTGACAACGAATTATCCAGTTCTCTGGAATTCGATTTCGACCCTGATTTTGGCTATTTAACTTCTTGTCCGACCAACGTAGGAACCGGGATGAGAGCTTCGGTCTTAATCCATCTTCCAGGACTGGTTTTGACCAAGGAGATAGAAAACGTCATCTCCCAGGTGACCAAATTAGGTTTAACTGTAAGGGGGTTTTATGGAGAAGGATCAGACGTTTTAGGTAACCTGTTTCAGATCTCCAACCAGACGACTTTAGGAAAATCTGAAGAGGATTTAATCGAAAGCCTGGAGAAAGTCACTTTACAGATCATTGAATATGAAAACAATGCCCGAAGTACCTTGTTCCGGGATGCCAGAGAGCAGATCGAAGATAAGATCTGGAGGGCTTATGGTATTTTACAGAATGCCCGGGTGATAACCTCAACCGAGGTGACCAATCTTTTATCTGCCATAAGACTGGGGTTGGGGATGGGAACCATTTCTGAAGTTTCTTTAAGCACCATAAATCAGATTCTGCTCATCTCTTTTCCAGCTCACCTGCAGAAGTATTTTAACCGGGAAATGGATCCAAACCAGAGGGACATTCAACGGGCAGAGCTGATCAGAGAAAAATTAAAGGGAACGACTTGAAAATGATTTGACTTTTCCGTTCGTTCTCTTAAATTGAATATAGATGACGTATCTAAAATAGACGGAGATAATTTATGAACGAGATGTTCTCAGAAAAAGCCAGGAAGGTAATCGAGTACGCCAGAGACGAAGCCTCCAGGCTCAGACATGATTATATTGGAACCGAACATCTCCTCTTAGGCTTGACAAGGTTAGGGGAGGGGAGAGCTATTGAAATCCTTACCAACATAGGGATAGATTTATCAGAACTCAAGCAGTCGATAGAGGATGTGGTGCAACCTTCAGGCGGGACTTTGACTATGGGCCAACTTCCTTTGACTGCAAGAGCTAAGAAGACCTTAGAGGTTTCAAGCCAAGAAGCCAGGGCTTTGAAAGCCAAAGAGATAGATACCGAGCACATCCTTTTAGCACTTTTGAGGGATGAGGAAGGTGTAGCGGCTCAGGTTCTATCGATGTATGATATCGATTACAAAGAAGCTTATGAAGAACTAAAAAATATCCAGCAGGGGAAACCTTCCTCCTACGGAAGGAAAAGGAAAAAGAGCAAGACCCCGGCTTTGGACCATTTTGGAAGAGACTTGACAGAATTTGCTCGTAAGGGGAAATTAGACCCGATAATCGGGAGGGAAAACGAAATCGAAAGGGTCTCCCAGATACTTTCTCGGAGAAAGAAGAATAATCCGGTTTTAATCGGGGAGCCAGGAGTCGGTAAGACCGCAATTGCTGAAGGTTTAGCCGAGAAAATCGTAGAAGGAAAAGTACCTCAAACCTTAGAGAATAAAAGGATTGTGACCCTGGATATGGCTTCTTTAGTCGCCGGAACGAAATACAGGGGCCAGTTTGAGGAGCGGATGAAAGCGGTGATGAACGAGATCATCAACTCCAAAGACGTCATCATCTTCATCGATGAGCTTCACACCATCGTGGGAGCAGGTGGAGCTGAGGGGTCTTTAGATGCTTCCAACATATTCAAGCCAACCTTATCCCGGGGTGAGATCCAGTGCATCGGAGCAACCACTCTCAACGAATACCGAAAATATATCGAGAAAGATGGTGCCTTGGAAAGAAGGTTCCAGATAGTGATGGTTGATCCACCAAGCACCCAGGATACCATCAAAATCCTGCAGGGGTTAAGGCAGAAGTATGAAGAGCATCATAAGATAAAGATAAATGATGAGGCAATTGAGGCTGCGGTCAAGCTTTCTGATAGGTACATATCCGGCAAGTTTCAGCCGGATAAAGCCCTGGATGTTATCGACGAGGCAGGGTCGCGAGCTCATCTTTCCACTTATACCAAGCCCCCGGAGTTCGGAGAATTAGAGCAGGGGATTTTGCAACTCCAGAAGGACAAGGACTTGGCAGTCAAAAATCAGGAGTTTGAGAGGGCTGCCCAACTAAGGGATGAGCTGAAGTTCAAAAAGGAAGAGCTCGAATCGCTCAAAAGAAAATGGGAAGAGGAGAAAAGCAAAGAGGTGGTCATTTTAACAGCTGAGTATATTGCCCAGGTGGTCTCAAAGATGACCGGCATCCCGGTTTTCAGATTAGAGGAGAAAGAATCAAAGAAGCTCTTGCGGATGGAAGAGGAGATCAAGAAACGTCTGGTTGGGCAGGATGAGGCAGTTGCTGCCATTACTAAGGCCATTCGCCGGTCAAGAGCAGGATTGGGAGACCCCAGAAGACCCATTGGTTCCTTCATCTTCTTAGGTCCGACCGGAGTAGGAAAAACTGAGCTGGCTCGATGCTTAGCTGCATTCCTGTTCGAGGATGAGGAGTCTTTAGTCCGGATAGATATGTCTGAATATATGGAGAAATTCTCAATCTCCCGTTTGATAGGTGCGCCTCCGGGATATGTGGGTTATGAGGAGGGCGGACAGCTTACTGAAAAGGTAAGAAGAAAGCCATATTCGGTCGTGCTCTTAGACGAGATCGAAAAAGCCCATCCAGAGGTTTTCAACATACTTTTACAGATGTTAGACGATGGGGCTTTAACTGACAGCTTCGGCAGAAGGGTTGATTTCAAGAACACCGTGATTATTATGACCTCCAATATGGGGACCAGGGAGATAAAATCCGGGAAAGCCATGGGATTTCAGAAGGATGATTTAGTCTCCAGTTTCGAACAGATGAAACATAAGATCACCGATGAGCTCAAGAGGACTTTCAACCCCGAGCTTTTAAACCGGATCGATGAGGTGATTATCTTCAAGCCCTTGGGTATGGAAGAGATAATGCAGATAATTGAGATACTTCTTAAGGACGTGTCAAAGCGCCTGTCTGAAAAGAGTATTTCCTTTGAGCTGACTGATAAAGCTAAAGTGTTCTTAGCGGAAAAAGGTTATAATCCAACCTTTGGAGCCAGACCCTTAAAGCGGGCAATTCAGAAATATTTAGAAGATCCGCTGGCTGAAGAAATCCTGAAAGGGCAGTTCAAGAGAGACTGTCAGGTGGCTGTAGACCGGGGAGGAGATGATAGTCTCAGCTTCAGTATGAAAGTCAGGGAAGAAGGGGAGATCAGGAAATCTCTGAAATCTTAACCAGATTTCCCTTGCCAAAAAGGGAAAAGTTTATTAACTTTTGAACCCAAGTCTCCGTATTAGAGAATTGGGTTTAAATTTTGATATGTTTTGAATTTTTAAGGTCTCTGAAAAAGTAGAGCATTTTGGTCGGGCATGGGTGCCAGACCTACGAGAGACTAATTCGCTGTGCTTACATAGGCATCCCGCAGTATGCGGGACAGCCCTGCAAAACGGGTTATGCACAGATGTTATTGAGTTCTTTTAGCTTAAGAAGGAGGTTTTTGTAATGGCGCATAAGAAAGGTGTAGGTAGTTCCAGAAACGGAAGGGATTCACATGGTCAGAGATTAGGTGTTAAAAAATTCTCTGGAGAAAAGGTCTTGGCTGGCTCTATTTTAGTCCGGCAGAGAGGGACTAAAATCCATCCGGGACTAAATGTGGGTATGGGTAAGGATGATACTCTTTTTGCCAGGATTACAGGGCTGGTTAAATTCGAGAATAAGGGAAGGGAGAGGAAAACAGTTAGCGTTTACGCTTAAAATTTTTGTCCTTTCTTGATAAATATTTCACAAGGTTTGGTTTATATTTCGTAGGGCTCCGCTGAAGGCGGAGCAAAGAAAAGACGCAAACCTAAAGGTTTGCCTTACAGAAAAAACAGGTTTCTGTTGGTCAGGAGACCAACAGAGAGCATCACGTAGGGGCGACCCGCGTGGTCGCCCGTATAGAGTCCGGGTTACCAGAGAAAAAACTGCTCTTTAAAATTTTAACTTTTCCTTCGATGAAACCGATCGGCATCTTTTTGAGCGGCTGCGGCTATCAGGATGGCACTGACATCTGGGAGGCGGTGCTGCTGTATTATTTTCTGGAACAAAGAAAGATAAAAACTGTTTTCTTTTCTTCTCCGCCCATTAATTCCCAGAAAAACTCAAGCAGTGAGAAGACCTCTTTGCCCCATCAAGACTTCTTTTCAAAGACTGCTATGCTGGTTCGTGGAAATCTGAAAGAGCTAAAAGAAACCGGCTCGGATACCCTTTCTGCCTTGATACTGACAGGCGGTGAAGGGATACTGAAGAATTTTACCCAATCGGAGGAGAAAAATCCAATCTTAAAAGTCGATCCAGAATTGAAAAAATTCATCCGGGAGATTTACCGGCGTAAAAAGCCGATTGCCGCATGTGGAGTGGCTTCTGTGGTGCTCGCTTCCTGTTTGAAGGACCTAGTTGATTCTCCCCTGACCTTAACTTCAGGTAACGACCCGGAACTATCCAGCCAGCTTGAGAAAATGGGGGTCAATCACGTGATAACCAAGGCTTCTGAAGCGATAATAGATTCTGAGAACCGGCTGGTAACTACGCCTGGCTCCCAGATAAAGGCAAACATTACTGACCTTGGCGAAGGTTTGAATAATTTAATCGATGGGATATTAGAGTTAACCAAATAGTCCCCGCCTCAGGCGGAAAAGGAGGATTTATGAGAGAGATCTCAGTAAAGGACATCATAAGTAAGGTTAAAGATCTCTGCATTGATGCCAACTACAATTTAGGCGAAGATGTGGAGAAGGCTTTGAAGGAAGCATACCAGAAAGAGGAGTCCCCGACTTCAAAGGAGACTTTAAACCAGATTATAGAGAACGTGCAGATAGCCAAGCAGGGGGAATTCCCCTTGTGCCAGGATACCGGGTTTGCAGTGGTCTTCGTGGATATGGGGGATCAGGTATTTGTCAAGGATGGTAACCTGTTTGACGCAATCAATGAAGGGGTCAGGCAGGGATATAAGGAAGGATATTTGAGGAAATCCATTTTAGGAGACCCCATTGAAAGAAAGAACACCGGAGATAACACCCCTGCGGTCATACATATGAACGTGGTCAAGGGTGATAAGCTGAAGATAACAGTTGCTCCCAAGGGCGGCGGAAGCGAGAATATGTCCGAAGTCAAGATGATGAAACCCTCGGATGGTGTAGAGGGGGTAAAGGAGTTCGTCATCGATATGGTCAGAAGATCAGGCTCCAATCCCTGCCCGCCGATAATCGTCGGAGTGGGAATCGGCGGGACCTTCGAGAAATGCGCTGAGATGGCTAAAAGAGCCCTATTGAGGGAAGTGGGTGAAAGGAATCCGAATCCTTTTTATGCCAAATTAGAAGAGGAATTACTGGAGAAGGTAAACAAGTTAGGGATAGGCCCTCAGGGTTTTGGGGGGAGAGTGACTGCTCTGGACGTTCACGTAGAGACCTATCCCTGCCACATAGCCTCTTTCCCAGCCGCGGTCAATATCCAGTGTCATGCAGCAAGACATAAAGAGGCTGTTATCTAAAAAATAAAATGATAAAAACTGGAGGTAAAAAATGCCGGAACCTAAAAGAATCACTACCCCTCTGACTGACCAGGTGGTCGAGAGTTTAAATGCGGGAGATAATGTTTTGATCACCGGTGAACTGTATACAGCCAGGGATGCTGCTCATAAGAGAATGGTGGAGATGTTAGACCGGGGCGAGAAGTTGCCCTTCGATCTCAAAGGACAATTGATTTACTATGTCGGACCTTCCCCTGCCCGGCCAGGTAAGGTCATCGGCTCTGCCGGACCAACAACCTCTGGCAGGATGAACAAATATGCTCCCAGAATTCTCCAGGCCGGCTCAAAAGGGATGATCGGCAAGGGAGAGATGGGGGCTGCTGTATCAGAGGCTCTGAAAAAATATAAAGGGGTCTATTTTGCCGCAGTAGGCGGTGCTGCAGCTCTGATTGCCAAATCTGTCATTTCCAATGATCTGGTTGCCTGGGAAGAGTTAGGGGCTGAGGCGATTCGCAAGTACAAGGTAAAAGATTTTCCCGCAATCGTGGTTCAGGATTGTCACGGAGGTAACCTTTATCAGGAAGGAGTAAAAAAATACCAGAGAGCTTAGGGATAAAACTTGTTGCGGGTAACTCGTAACAATTAGCTGAAATACAAAATAGTAGGTCAGAAGCCCCGTGCTCCTGACCTACTACTACGTAGATTCGACTCTAATATACTCAAGATTCCTGCATCAACGGTTCCGTCGAATTTGCGGGCAAACAAGCCTTGACTTGCCAGCAAGAATTCGGAGTCTTTGGATGTGAAGTCTCTCGGACGTAACTTTATTGTACCTGCCGGCACCCACACAATTGTCCTTTTATCGTCGTTCACGATAGTTGCCTCGTAGTTAGTATTCATTATTACCGTCTGAAAGAATCCTTCATCAGGTATAAAGGTGTGCCGATAGAATCTCTTGAACCTTTTGACCTCAGGGCTGTAGCACATATATTCACAGAACTTCCGGCTCAAGATCATCCACTGATTTCCGATATAAGGAGTCACGCCTCGAAGATACGGTCGCTTGATAGGAGTGCGTAGTATCCTCTTGCTAAACTCGATACAGTAGTTCTCGATTCGAGATAGTGTATCAGGGCGTATCTTTCTCTGGTTAGCCACCTTGATGAAATCCTTTCCTATATTGCGGCTAAGGAAGTCTTGGATGTGCGTCTGCGACTTGAGGGGGAAATCCTGTGCGCTAAGGTTTATGAAAAATTCCCATTCCGAGCTGATCTTCAATAACTCCTCGATGCCTCGCAATTCAGCATCTACCATGCTGTATCCCCCCCAAAGAATGCTTTGGCTTTTCAGCAAGGATGCGTTGTTGGCAAAGCTTGACAAGAAATCTTGTATCTCCGTCTGTAATCCAAGGCCTGACCTCTTGTCCACATGTACCAAGTAGTAGTTGGCGGGATGGAAAATTGCCCTAAAGAGTCTTTTGAACTGGCCGGGATACCGATGCACCAAGATGAAGTATGCGATCATGTCCTTAACAATCTCCTATGATCTGTATCTTCTCAATAATTCGCGGGAAACTAACTCTGCACAGCCTCTTTCACTCGTGAAAACCGAGGCTACGGGCAACTGTCCCCCCAGTTATTGAGAAGATACTATAAGTTGTATCTCTTTTGATGCTTCAGCAATAGGAATTGCCGAAGCTCTTTAGTCTGTTGGCATCGGCATTTCCTAATGCCGATGTATAGGAAAATGTAGAAACAGGTAATCCCCACCTTGTGGGCAATGTGAGTATTCCCATTTTTTGTAGGAACAGCATCAGTAGGTCAGGAGTTCTGTGCTCCTAACCTACTAACTCTGAAGCCAGCGGTTGAAGGTTTATTCCTCAGAGTATTCCTCCAACAATCTGTCTTGATCTTCGGGAAGAAGGTAGGTTTTGTTCCTGATCTCGACATGCACTGATATCTCCGTCTTATTTCCTGTTTCCTTCGCCCGGAGACCAAGGAGACGATCGATCACCTTGGACAGGATGTGTACGCTAATTCCGGCTCCGATCGCGACGAGCACGGTGGTCGTGAGTGGTTCAGAGAAGAGAATAGGTACCTGAACCGTAATGCCTTGTTTCGCAAGCTCGTCCTTAAGCTGGTTGCCCAAGTTGATGTACTGCGTCTCGTTTGGCCCGCGGGCCCGGATCTCTATGGTCAGGTCGGCCATCTTCAAATTCCTCTTCAATTCTTATCGGTATAACCGCCTTGCCCTCAAGGCGGGGTTATCGGTAACAGTCTATAATTGACCGTTGGGTCGGGGGACCCAACGGCCACAGGAACGAATCTTCTTTAATACTTTTTAAACACGGTCTTCATCTTCAACCTGGCGATGGCGCCGCTTGGGTCTAAATCCTTGGGGCAGACCTTCTGACAGTTGAACACCGTATGGCATCTGAAGATTCCGTTGTCCCTGGCAACTATGGCAATCCTTTCTTTTGCGCCACCGTCCCTGGAATCGTCCACAAATCTCAAGGCCTTAAGCAGGGCATGAGGTCCCAAATAGTTTTCGTCCTTCCCCGCGACAGGGCAGGAGCCATAACAGGCACCGCATAAGATACAATCCAGCCAGGCATCGATCTTTTTCCTCTGCGCAATGGTCTGGATATACTCCTTCTGGGGCGGAGTCTCCTTAGGAATAAAATATGGCTTGATCTCTTTGAAGTGATCAAAAAAAGGATTCAAATCCACAACTAAGTCTTTCAGAATCGGGAGATGGGACAATGGCCTTAAAGTAATCTTGGAGCCCATCACCGAGATCTGAGTCTTGCACGCTAAGCGATACATATCATTTATATGCATCGCACAGGAGCCGCAGACTGCCTCTCGGCAGGAGGCGCGATAAGCCACTGACGGGTCAAGATTTTCGTTTATATAGATAAGACCCTCCAGGATGGTCATCCCTTTTTCCGGCTCAAACTGGTATTTCTGAAAATAAGGCTCACCGCCTTTATCCGGGTCATACCTGAAGATATTGAATTCTACCATATTAGTATTTCCTCTCTTCTGGTTTATACTTGGTTATCTTGACCGGGGAATAATCCAATCTGGGCCCGGTCTCGGTGAAATAGGCTAAAGTATGCTTGAGCCAGTTCTGGTCATCCCTGGTCTTGAAATCGATTCTGAAATGGGAGCCCCGGCTCTCTTTGCGGGCCAAAGCGCCAGTGGCAATCGCCTCAGCCACGTCTAAATTTCCCTTCATGTCATAAAACCCGATGATATCGTAGTTATACCTTTTTCCGTTAAACGCGGGCCTGAGCTTTCTTGATTTTTCCTTCAACTCTTTGATCTTGCCCAATCCCTTAGCCATTGCCTGCTCATTTCTGAAGATACCAAAACCTTCCACCATCACCTCAGAGAGCTCATTTTTTATCTTGTAGGGGTTCCCTTCACCGGTCCCTTTTTTCCACTGGGCGATCTTGCTTTCCTCTTTTTTCAAAGCCTCTTCCAGGGTTTTTGTCTTTGGACCTTTTTCCTTATCCTTCACGTATTCTGAAGCCTTTTTCCCAGCTCTGGCACCGTAAACTATAGTATCCAGCAGTGAATTTCCGCCCAGGCGGTTAGCACCATGCATGCTGACACAAGCGCATTCCCCAGCCGCATATAACCCTTTCATTCTGGTTGCACCATCGATATCCGTATCTACTCCTCCCATGCTGTAGTGGGTCCCAGGGGTTATCGGTATCGGCTCATAGATCGGGTCTATTCCGATAAAGCTCAAGCAGATATCCCTTATTCCAGGAAGCCTTTCCATAATCTTAGCTGCACCCAAGTGCCTTAAATCCAGATGAATCGAGCCGTCAGGGAATCCCCTGCCCTCGTTGATCTCAGTCTGGATTGATCTGGCAACTATGTCCCTTGGACCTAACTCCATCACCTTTTCCGAGACATAGTTTTTCATGAACCTTTCGCCCTTGTTGTTGAGCAGATAACCACCTTCGCCTCTGCAACCTTCGGTCATCAGAATATGTGAGCGGGCTAAACTGGTGGGATGAAATTGGACAAATTCCATATCTTTTAAAGGGACACCAGCCCAGAAAGGCGCACCCATTGCCAGCCCGGTATTGGTCAAAGCATTAGTAGTGTTAACATAGATTCTTCCGATTCCTCCGGTTCCGAAAATAACCGCATTAGCACCCATAGGGACTAATTCTCCCGAATTCGGGTCATACGCGATGACCCCATAACAGGTGCCGTTTTCAGAACCTAAGGCAAATACGACCCATTCCTCGTAAACTTTGATGTTTGCCTTTATTGCCTGTTCAAATAAAGTTTGCAAAAGATATAAACCGGTCTTGTCAGTCGCATAACAGGTTCGTGGATAACCAGCGCCACCAAAAGGTCTCTGAGCTATCTTTCCTTCCGGGGTTCTACTGAAAGGACATCCCCAGTGCTCCATCTCAAAGATAGTCTCAGGTCCCTGATAGGTCAGATACTCGGAAGCATCCTGGTCAGCCAGAAAATCGCTCCCTTTGACCGTATCAAAGGCATGCTTGTCAATATTATCATCCTTGCCAGCTTCCACGTTGGCTAAAGCCGCATTGATCCCTCCCTGAGCCTCACCTGAATGTGACCTCATCGGATGAACCCTGGAGACAATAGCCACGTCCTTGACCTTCTTGGCAACTTCGATTGCGGCTCTCATCCCGGCTAACCCCCCTCCAACTATCAATATTTCGTGAAATATCATTATTATTCTCCTTTTCTATTTTGCCAGAACCCTGGGAACGAACATAACCACAGTCAAAACCATAACCGCAATGAAGATGATTATGGATACCCACTGAATAGCTTTATGCTTTCGGGTCATAAGGAAAAAATCCGCAATGGTTATGCTCAACCCGTTCAAAAGATGAAAAGCCACTGCTGAGATCAGTAATATCTCCAGGAAATGGAACAGGGGTGTCTGCACTGCCTTTGTCCAGGCGTCGAACTTTTCAGTTGAGCCGGTCAGAAAATATGAGCCGGTAACCAGGAAATGAGGGAAAAGATATAAAAATAAGACCACTCCAGCTATCCGGTGCAAAAACCAGGACCAGGTTCCGGTATTAGGGTTCCGGTTGATCTCATGGAAATAATGTCCTATGATTCCGGGTTTCTTGTTATACATATCAGGCTCCTTTTCTCAAAAGTTCGTTGACTGCAAAGTACCCAAAGATGCACAGGATGATACCCACTACCCAGAGCAAGGCTTTTACACCTTTGCCCGAGCCTTTAGCAGGCCTGTAATCTTCAATTACCCCCCAGGCTCCATTGAAGCCATGGAAAACCGCAATCGGTATAAAAAATATGTAAAAAATGCCCCACCAGCCGCTGGAATGCAGCCGGTCAGTGATCACCGTGAAATCCAGATGCCACTGGGAGGTAAGATGCAGAACCTTCAGATGCATGATCAGGAAGAAAGCCAGGAACAGACCGGTGATCCTCTGCAGGAACCAGCCATAAGCCCCACCTGAGCTTACCCTTTCATCCATAGAGGAACTCCTTTTTTAAAAGTTTGTTATTTTTGTCACAAATTGTTTCAATTTATATTTTTTCCATATAAAAAGTCAATAAAAAAATAAAAAAAGAACCGTAGGGACAGAACAGTGTTCTGTCCCTACGAAAAAGGTTTTTTGTTGAGGGCAAGGTGGGTATACCAAATTTCGTTTCCCTTTTTTTATCTGATATTCGCCATTCGACATCAGTCATTTGATTTCAAAACTACTTGACAATTCTTGAGTTTTGATTATTATATTTATGGATAATCAAAAAGACAATAAGAAGGTATATGTTCATGTCTGCGAATTTTTTATAAGCATAAAAAGGAGGAAAGATGCAACTTTTAAAAAGTCTTTTACTAATTTCGATATCAATTCTCTGTTACTTCATCGGCTGGGGCATTAGCAACTCAGCCGTAGCTGATGAGAATACCCTTATAATTGAACGCTTCCCGGCTCAGGTAGGTAACTCTAGGGAATATCGCAGAACATTCTACTCGGTTGTTTATGATACCTTATACAAAGATACCACGGAATATCTTACTCTTGACAGCCTGCATGAAGAATTTCAAGACATTGATACTGTAAAGGGTTGGGAGTGTTATCGACTCTATTCACTTCTCTTTGAAAGTGGAGATACCTTTCCGACAGTCGTCTGGGATGCTCACCCTGATACTGCATTTCTGGGAATTGCCTATCTAACTTCAGTACAATCGCCGGGGAAACGTACACGAAACACGAACTTCAAATTAGGAAAACAATTCTTCAGCTCAATGGATGAACTAAGACATTACCTTTTTCAAATCAGAAATTTCCCCTTTGGCAGATTAGAACTTGACACGGGATTTTGGGATCCACCTATAAAAGTATTCGTTTTTCCTCTATCAGTTGGTCGGTCCTGGATTGCAACTACTAATCCCTGGTTAGATGAAAGACAGGTGATAGAAGAAAGTTTTGTAGTTGTTCCAGCAGGTAGTTTTCTCACTTTAAAGATTAAAGTTACTTGGCACGGGTGGGATATGGAATTTTACCAATGGATTTCGGAAAATGGCATAGTTAAAGATAGTTTATACGCAAGGGCTATAGCCACTAATGAGCAGGGTGAAATAATAGGTTATATTGAAGCCTATGACAAATATGAACTTCTCGATTATAAAACCGATGTGAAGGAGTCCATAGTTGAAAATTCTATTCCCAAGAATTTTTCTCTGGAACAGAACTATCCCAATCCATTTAACCCTACCACAAAAATACAGTTTAAAGTTGGGAGTTTAGAGTTTGGCAGACCCCTCCACACCACTCTGAAAATCTATAATATTTTGGGGCAGTTGGTGAAAACCTTGGTGGATGAAGAAAAATTACCGGGGAATTATAATATCAATTGGAATGGGAAAGATGATTCGGGCGAAGAAGTGGCAAGCGGGATTTATTTTTATCAATTGAAAGCTAAGGACTATACTGATACCAAGAAGATGGTTTTGTTAAGATAGAACCTCACCCTTTCCCTCTCCTTAGAAAGGAGAGGGGATTAATCGTAGGGACAGAATCTACCTCAGGCGGATTATGTCCCTACATTGTTTTGGCAACCCAGAAAGGGATCGCTCTGCGAAACCCCAGAGCGTGGTAGGACAGACATTCCTGTCTGTCCTGGACAGGTCCTGAAACGGAGACTACGTCTGGCGTAGCCACCGTAGGATTGAAAACCTGTCCTACCGGGAGAACTGCAGGGGCAGGTTTGAAACCCGCCTCTACGATTTTTGCATCGTCTCGGATTATGCATGCCATAGTCAGATTCTTCGGTCGTCCATTTGGACTCCCTCAGAATGACCAGAAGAATTGCCAATAGCTGATCTCCAACCAATAAAACCCTTGATTTTTTCGAGTCTGAAGCTAAATTTAGTGTTTGGTCTTTAGTTTTGGAGAGGATTATGTACGATTTGATCTTACTGCATCCGCCGAGTTTATATGATTTCCGCAAGCGCTCGATTATGTTCGGGCCGATAAGCGACGTTATTCCTTCCACTCCGATTTTCGATATGTACCCTTTGGGTTTTGTGTCCTTGTCTTCATATCTCACCAAGAGAGGATTGAAGGTCAGGATTATAAATTTGGCAGTCAAAATGCTTTCGAGTCCAGAGTATGATGCTGAATCCGAGATAAAAAACTTAAAAGCTTTGGCTTTTGGAATAGACCTGCACTGGCTGCCCCATTCTCAAGGCGGGCTGGAAGTGGCTAAGTTAGTGAAAAAATATCATCCCCAAGCCAAAGTTATCTTCGGAGGGCTTTCTTCTTCTTATTTTCACAAGGAGCTTATCCTTTATCCCCAGGTGGATTTTGTCATCCGGGGCGATTCAGCAGAGGAGCCGCTTTACAGGCTGATGCAAGCATTAAAAGGAAAAGGCGAGTTAGCTTCAATACCAAATCTTACCTATAAGGATAATAACAATGAGGTAAAAATTAACCCCCTGAGCTTTGTTCCTGAAAACTTAGATGGGGATGGGTTGGATTACCCTCACCTGTTCAAGTCAGTCTTGCGAGATAAAGACCTCTTAGGATATTTCCCCTTTTACGGCTGGGGAAGATACCCGATAACTGCCATCTTCACCTGCAAGGGGTGTACCCAGAACTGCACCTCCTGCGGGGGTTCATCTTTTGCTTATTCTAATTTCTGCCTGAGAGAAAAGCCGGCTTTTCGCGCTCCGGAACTCGTCGTAAAAGATATGAAGAAGATCGCCTTTTTCTTCAAGGGTCCTATCTTTCTTTTGGGTGACCTGTTTCAAGCGGGTGAAGTCTATGCTTACCGGACTTTAGACCTTATGAAAAAGGCAAAGATAAAAAACCAGGTGGTGGTTGAGTTTTTCGATACGCCTCCTGAAAAGTTCATATACAAGTTAGCCCAAGCCATCCCCAATTTCAATATCCAGATCTCAGCAGAATCGCATGACCCTCTGGTCAGGTCCTCCTTTCAGAGAAACTACGATAATACCGCACTGGAGAAGCTGATTGAGAATTCCCTTAAGGCAGGATGCAGGAAATTCGACCTTTTCTTTATGATAGGGCTACCTCAGCAGACCTATGATTCTGTTATGGGAACAATCGATTACTGTGATTATCTTTTAGGAAAGTACAATTCTCAAAAAAGATTATATCCTTACATCTCTCCCTTAGCTCCTTTTGTGGATCCGGGAAGTCTGGTTTTTGAAAATCCTGAAAAATACGGGTATACCTTTTTATTCCGTTCCCTGGAGGAGCACAGAAAAGCCCTGGAAAGCCCGAGCTGGAGATATATGCTCAATTACCAGACCAAATGGATGAGCCGGGAGCAGATTGTTTACAGCACCTATGAGGCGGCATCAAAAATGAATTTTGTTAAGTATAAGCATAACCTGATGGATGAGAAAACCTACAGGGAGATAGAGGCTCGCATAAAAACGGCAGTTGATGTAATGAAGAAAATCGACCAGATGGTCGAACAGGGGAGAAGCCTGGAAGGAAGTGAGTTGGAAGAGCTTAAAAGCAAAATCGATTTAACCCGGGATTCCACCCTTTGTGACAAGAACGAATTAGAATGGCCCCTGCGCTTTTTTCATGGCAGACTACAGAGATTGGGCATAAGATATGCTTTTTATTTCCTGACATTACTTAACTTTTTGAAAAAACCTTTCTCAAAGCATAAAAGATAATCCTGAGAAGAGCCGTCACAAGAAGTAGGATTCCAGAAAGATAGAGCAAAATGCGATTCAGGGCTCCATTTTTGTATTTGGAGAGGAATCGAAAAAAACTCAGATGAGAGGATAGGATCATCTCCGGCTTAGCCTGCCGGGTTGAGCCTCCCTTATAATGTAAAGCTTTTGCCTCAGGCAGGAAATACAGTTTTCCTCCGCTTTTTTTTATCCTGTAACATAAATCCACATCATTAAAAAAGATGGGAAACTGTTCATCAAAAGCACCTATTTTCTGAATAACTTTTCGACGCAAAAAAAGGCAGGAGCCCATTGGCTGGTCAACTTCTCTGGGAGATTGAAAATCGAAATATCCCTTTCTCCATCCGCCGAAGTTTTTGCTTTTGGGGAAAAGTAAACTTAAACCTGTAAGTTCCCAGAGGAGTATGGAGAAATCAGGGAACTCCCTGCAGGATGGCTGAATGCTTCCATCCGGATTCAAAAGCTGAGGTGCTAAACCATCTATATCCTTATGATTTTCCAGGAAATCGAGCATAAGTTTCAAGCAATTTTCTTGCAATTCAACATCCGGATTCAAAAGTAGAATATAATCACCTTTGGAAACCTCGATTCCCTGATTATTGGCTTTGGCATAGCCCAGATTTGCCTGATTGCAAATCAGCCTGACCTCAGGCTTGAATTTCTCAATTATTTTCGTAGTCGTGTCCTGAGAGGCATTATCAATCACTATCACCTCTAAGTCTGTCGAGCCTCTTGTATCAAATACAGACTTCAGGCATTTCTCGATAAACTCTTCGCTGTTCCAGGTTATGATTATTATTGAGAGTGACGGCATAAATTCCTTTTCCATTTCTCTTTGACCCGACTGAAGAGGTACTGTCGGGCAAGGGTGCCCGACCTACGAAGAATAGGTGGCTCTTGCTCTCGTAGGCGGGGCTCCCAGCCCCGCAAGGTTAAATCCGCGTAGTCAAGCCTTCGAGGCTCGGTACCTGTCATTCTGGGTCCCCGTAGGGGACGAAGAATCTCGAGATTCTTCGGTCACTTCGTTCCCTCAGAATGACATGAAGATGTCTTCTATTCAAGTACCCAATTCCAAGCCACTTTGGTTGCATACGATTAATCTAAATCACAATCCATTCTCTTTTCAATATATCGTCAAAGAGACAAGCCAGTCTTGAGGTCAAATATTTTCTCTCATACTTTTCTGTCATATCAGGAGTTGCTTTGAAAAGAAACCTTCCAGCTTCAAATTCTCGATAGAAGGACAGGATAGCATCTTCTATCTCCGGGATATTTTCAGGAGATACTACTTTCCCTGCGCCAAGAGACTGCATCAACTTAGCAGCCTCTCCATCCTGAGGGGCAATTGCCAGAACTGACTTTTGAGCACCAAAATATTCATATATTTTGCCGGTGCTTATGACTGGAACAGATTGGCTTATAGTCAGTAAAGCCAGATCAGATTCGAGTAGTTTTTCAATCCCCTCTATATGTGACAGATAGCCTTTCAACTCTGTGACCTCTTTTAATCCATACTCCTCTATCGTTTTCTCGATATTCATGCCGATTGAGATGCCAGCGTGAATAAATCTAATCTTGTCCTGGCTTATTTTCCCCTGATGCAAAAGATTACTCAAAGCTTTCAGGAAAGGCTCTGCAGGACAATCAAGGCTGAAAGTGCCAAAATAGATTATCCTGAAAATATTTTTGTTTTTTTTGACTTCAACTTCAAAATCCTCCTGGTCATATCCGTTGGTGATTACCTCAATTTTCCCTACGGGAGGATAGGTTTCTTTGAGATGCTGTGCAATGGTCTGGTTTACGCTGACGACTCCATCTGTTCGTCTTAAGAATGATTTTTGCAGACTTTTCAACAACAGGTACTTCAGAGAAAAGGGTCTTTTTGCATTCTGGTAGCTAATATATGAGTCACGATAATCTGCGACCCATCTTATGCCGGTCAACTTTTTCAGGAAAAAAGCTACCAGGTGGCAGGTCAAAGGAGGAGAGGTGGAAAACAAAAGATTTATCTTTTCTTTTTTGCATATTCTGATTCCTTTTATCAAAGCAAACGGTAGCCAGCCTATTTTGTTGTCTGGGAACAGAAACAGGTCTGCAAACTTTAGCAGAGGCTTAAAGCCTCTGCTACGCGAGGATGAAAAAAAGAACCTGTCATTCTGACCCCGCTTCTTGCGGGGGAAGAATCTCTCGGTTTTTTCTTTTTGTGAATTTCGTAGTGCGACCCTTTCAGGGTCGCTGGTTTTTGTTCTGAATATTTTTTTGATAAGGTAGCTTAACCTCAAAGGGTCAAAGGAGCCGGTTCTGTAAATCTTTGCACTTTCGGGCAATTCTTTTAAAAGCGAATCGTCGCGGGAGAAATAATCAATATCCTTTACCGTCAAAATCACGGGCTCCCAGCCGAAAGAAGGGAGATACTTGACGAATTTAGAAACCCTCTGTACCCCGCCCATTCCTAAAGGGGGAAAGTAATAGGCTATTATAAGAACTTTTTTCTTATTGTCGAGGTCTTGGCTCATAGTAAAAAATGCTCAAAAGTCCAAACGCTCAAAAGCTCAAGGGGGAAAATAGACTGTCAGCCTCTCCTAGGTAACTCCAGAAATCTGAGTTCTACAAAAGCCATATTCTCTTCCCATAAGGCTTTTTCCCGAATGATTTTCTGATTTTCCGCGCGGAGTTTTTCCGTTTCTTTAAAATTATTTATTATCCAGATTACTTTTTCGGCTAAAGCCTGATAATTTCCTGGTGTGAAGAGGAAACCGTTTTTTCCATCTTCTATCCACTCCCGATTGCCGGGGATGTCTGTTACCACTGGCAGAAGTCCTGATGCCATTGCCTCTAACAAAGAAACTGAGGTGCTGTCAGACAAGGAGGTTGAGATATATAAGTCCGCTTTCTGAAAAAGCTCTTCCAGCTCCTCTCTGTTCAGGTATACCTTGAATTCCACGTTTTTTTCGACCTTTAGTTTTGAAGCAAGTTTTCTTAGCTCCTGTTCCTGACTGCCCAGCCCGGTTACCCAGAACCTGGCTTTTTTATTGGTTTTTTCAATAATCAAAGGCATAGCTTCAATCAGGGTTTTTAAGTCATAGACTGGCTCAAGGCTTCTTGTGCTTAGGAATATTATTTCTGCTTTGTCTTTTAATTGACCATTGCTTGAGCGTTCTTTTAATAGCCTACGTTCAACTCCCATCGGAGCTAAAACTATTTTTTCTTCAGGGACCCCCAATTCCAGAAGTCCCTTTGATAAATTTATTCCATCACAGGTCACCAGGTCAGCTTTAGACAGAACATATTTTGCTCTCAGTCTGTGAAAAGGTGATTTTTTCGGTGAGATCAATATGTCTGAACCCCAGGTTGAGACCACTAAGGGTTTCCTTTTAGATAATGCTCCTAATAGACCATAGTTTGGCACGAAATGGGCGTTGACCAGATCGGGATTGATATTTTGAATCAAATTCTTTATCTCCGAAAGGGCAAAAATATATTTAAGGAAAGAGAATTCGGTTTTTGGCGAAATGAAAATCTCAGAGGCTCTGGTTCCTTGGCTTTTCTCCAGAGATGCAAGATAGCATTCATACCCTTTGTCAGCGAAGTAGTTCACCCATCTTTTGGTATGATAGCTTCTGGCGTCTGAAAGGAATAGAAGTTTCATCTTTAGTCTCTTATTGTCATTGCGAGGAGGTCATTTGACCGACGAAGCAATCTGTTCGTTGAAAGTGGAAGGATTGCTTCGTCCCCTACGGGGACTCGCAATGACATTAGGTTCGTTTAGGTAAAGACAAATGGACAGAATCCACCTCAGGCGGATTCTGTCCCTACAAAAGTCGTCTCAGCTTCTCAGCAGTTTTATACCAGAATTTCTTCTTTGAATAAATCAGGTAATCTTTTCTTTCTCCTCCCCAGGCTTCTTTGAATCTTACCAGTCCTTCTGCTTTTTCCGGAGAACCCCCTAAATTTAGGTATCTATAACCCTGAGCAATCCCCCACTGGATAGTATCGGAGAACAAAGCATCATTGGGTCTCAGGTTCAAAGCTTCAGAAAGGGAGGCACCCTCCCAATAATAAATAGTATCCCTGAAAAGGAAATTTATCTGAAAGGCTATGGTCTGTTCGTCGACTGTTGCCACGCTCCATCGGAGCTCCTGTCCGGATTTCAAAATATTCCAGATATTTTCGTACAAGCCGAGCGGGAATTTCGATCTTTTTAACCCGTGCCGTTTGTCTCTTTCCAGAACCAGGTTGTAACAATCTCTGATTTTCTCGACTGAGGAGAGAGGCTCCACCTTCACACCTTTTTTTTCTGCCTGGATTGCACCCCTTTTGGTCTTATGAACCGGGTCATCCATATATTTTGATAAATCCAGAAGATGGGTATAAGCTTTCACAGCATTATAACCGTACTGGATAAGATTCTTTTGCTGGCCGAAAAAATCTATCACCTCCACACTTGCCAGTTTGAGTTTCCTTAACTCCTCATCGATTTTTCTGTATAGCTCTTCGGCTTCCTCTGACGAAAGCTCTTTAGAGAGAATCATTCCGCCATAGGTGCCAAACGGCATCGAATAGACCCTTTTCAACCTGTACTTATCAGAGAGGATAAAAGGGAAGCCTGCCTTGTATTCTCCATTTTCGCCTGAATAAACTAAAAAAAGAGGCGTGAAATAAACAAAACTGGAAAACCAGAGTTTAGCCCAGTTGGACTTATGATAAAAGGTGCTTAAAGGAGAGTTAAAAAGAAGCTCTTCCCATTTTTGCTCGTCCAGATCTGCTAAATAGAGAAGCTCTAACCCCATACCTTTTTATTCACGAATGACCACGATCTTCCCGGCACAGGTGCCACGCTGGTTGTCAAATAAAAGGAAAAGGTAGATTCCTGAGGCAACCAGATTACCGGATCTATTCCTTAAATCCCATTCTTTTCCAATCCCGCCGGATTTAGCCTCTGCTACCCAGTCTCCAGCTACAGTATATATCCTCACCTTAGTCTCCAGAGGGACATCGAAGGTAACCTTTTCATCTCCGTTCCGCAAAACCACCGGGTTGGGATATGGATGAACCTGACACAAATTCTCTGCCGGGACTTTATATTGAAAAGACGAAAGTCCATTCTCGGTTCCGATCCAGGCTTTGCCTCTGCTATTGTCTACATTGATAAACCAGACCAGGTCATCCACCAATTTACTGTTGGTCGTGGTGAAAACGTAAATAAACGAATCCTGGTCATTAATCACGCCCACGCCATTTATCGTTCCGATCCATTTGTTATTCATCTCATCTACTGTTATCCAGTTGACTTGAGGTCCTAATGGCTCAGGAAGCTGCACGCCTCTAAAATAAGGGGTGTAGCTTAATTCCGGGTCCCAGCAGTCTAATCCTGCATTGGTTCCTGCCCACAGTTTTCCCTTGAGATCAAACCTGGCAGCTCTAACATCCTTTCCTGAGAGATGTCCCTCTATGTCATCATAATAATGGATGGAGTCATCGCTTTTATTCCCGGGTGTACCTTTATAATCCAGAAAACCCAAGCCGACATCCCGGTGGCAGATCCAGAGACGTCCTCCTTCAGCATAAAGAGAGTTTATAAGATTAGACTTTATTCCATCTGAAGAAAGGTAAGGTGTCCACTGATTATTTTGCAGTGCCACAACACATCTCCCTTCCACCCCCTCCCAGTTGGCCATCCATTTGACTCCCGCCCCATCTATCACCACATCACTTACTACTGTATTAAAGGGATGTCCTGCATATGGTCTTAGCTCGCTATTACTGGAATCATACATAGACCAATTTCCCTGCGGATCTAACTTATAAAGGCCATCTCCCCAGGAACCAAACCAGATATTGCTTTCAAAATCTAAGGACACAGTCGCCATTATGGGTCTGCGACCAAAAAGGGAATAAATGGTATCCTGAAATTCTTTCCAGTCTGTCCCATCAAAGGAGGAACAACCTCCAGTCCAGTTAGAACACCATATTTTCCCTCCCTCCTCTATTGCAATTTTGTTAAAAATATTCCCTGGAGGCCCATCTATTTTGAAGTTTGTCCAGTAAGAATTGGCATAAACCGAGATTCCTCCACCTTCAGTTCCTGCCCAGATATTTCCTGAGGTCTCGATTGCCACTGCGTTTAGATTTCCGTTTGTCAATCCTGAGGTGCTTACCTGAGACCAGATGCTGTTTTCGTTGACAAAAAGTCCGGAATTTGTGCCTGCATAGATTTTTCCAGAGCTATATTTTAAGTCATGCACAATCAGGTTATTTAAACCGGAAAGGGACCAATTCGAGTCTGTGCTGTTAAATTCAAAAACCCCTTTATTTGTGCCGATATAAATCTCTTCATCCACACTCAAAACAGTATTGACTGTGTCGTTGGTAAGCCCTTTCTGGCCAGATACAAAGGAATACCAGTGAGAGTAATCTAAAAGATTCGGGTCATTTTTAGGGGCAAAGGCAACCCCTTTAACTGTGCCGACCCAGACTTTAGTGGGTGTGAGGACAACTGAGTTGACCTCAATTTCCTGGGCTAAGTTCCCGAAATGCCTGTATGTTTCCTTGATCTCCCCATCGTTTTTGTAAATTTGAAAAAGGCTTACCCCTTTATTCAGCCCTACCCAGAGCTTATCTTCGTCTGGAGCGATATATTTTATCCAGAGCCTTGAGCCGTCCCGGTCCAGGAAATCATATACCCTGAAAAAATCACCCTGGGGATTATATTTGGTCAAGGTTCCGTTCTTTGCGCCGAACCAGAACGTTCCAGCAGTGTCAACTGCTAAAGAATAAAGATAATTTCCTCCCAGACCTTCTACATTGGTTATTTTCCTGTAAGTCTCATCTGAGAGATTAAACTTTACCAATCCTCCAGTTGTTGCCACCCACAGATAACCATCTTTTAGAAGGATCTGCTTTGAATAGTTCATATTAGTATAAGTAGCCCAGTCCCCAACTGCGGAAAAGAGCGGATTGGATAAGATTAAAATCCAGAAAAAGGAAAAAATCAATCGTCTCATTTTTTCGTCCCTGTCTCCTGTTTGCTGTCTACAACCTACTTCCTATCACCTACGACCTTCCATAAAAGACTATACGCTAAGATCAGAATAGAAAGCAGAGAGACTCCCTTAGCAAACCAGTCGCCATATCGGGTATAAAAGGTCAGCTCATTTCTCAGCGGAATCTTACCGGTCAAAACATCCTGGACGTAGATTTTTGTCTTCTGGGTTATTCTTCCATACGGGTCCACAAACATCGAAACCCCGGTGTTGGCACACCGGGCAATACTTATCCGATTCTCAATTGCCCGGAACACGTTTATCTGGGCATGCTGATAAGGTCCGGCTGTTTTTCCCCACCAGCCGTCATTGGTTATGTTCACTACAAAGTCTGCTCCCTTTAAGACGAATTTTCTAACCAGATCCGGGAAAACCGCCTCAAAGCAGATCAAAGCCGGGAATTTACCTTTGGGATTTTCGAAAAGTATATAATCTTTTCCCGGAGTATAATCTGAAAGCCCGAATTTTATCTTGTAAAGCCAGCCTAAGACTTTCGGATAAGGGACCCATTCTGAAAAAGGCACAAGATGGATTTTATTATATGCCGCAAAATTGTTCTGATAAGGGTCAAAGTAAAAAGCAGAATTGTAGTAAAGATAATTCCCCTGACCCAGCACTGAATAGTCGTTAGTGCCCAAAACCAGGGGAGTCTGAAGAGAATCAGACAAGGATTTGATTAGTGAAAAATATTTAGGCTCAGCCCGCAGATAGCAGGGAGCGGCAGTTTCAGGCCATAAGATAAGGTCGACTTTTTCAGGTATCTTTCTGGTAAGATCTGTGAAAACCTGAAAGTTATAATCCAGGAGCTTGTAATCCCACTTGACATCCTGGGGGATATTCCCCTGAACTAAGGCGATATCAACCTGTCTGGCGTCTGTTTTTTGATTCAAGACTTTGTTGCCATACACAAACGGCGCTAAGAACAGAAGGAGAATTAAAGCCGCATAAGTTAATACTTTTCTGCTGGAGGCAAAGTTTTTGACTCCCAGGTATACGAGAACATTTACCCAGACGATCCAGAAGGATACGCCATAATTTCCTATAATAGATACATACTGGATCAAGCTCAGGTAATAGGTCTGGGTATAGGATAAATTAAGCCAGGGAAAGCCAATCTCAAAAAGGGACCTGCCATATTCCAGCATTATCCAGAGAAAAGGCATAAAAAAGACAGCTTTTTCCTTGAGCGTTTTTTGAACCCAGGAGTAAAAAAGAAAAAGAAAAGCAGTATACAGAGATAAAATCAAGATAGCTCCCAGGATCCCCGGCAGGGTAGCCCAGGTGATCCAGTATAAAAGCAATACATTGGTGACCAGTCCCCAGATGTAACCTAATTTAAAAGATTCCCAGCCACCTTTATCCTCTAAAGCGAAAAACAAAAAAACCAGAGCAAAATAAGCAAAAAAACCGGCAGGGAAAGGGGGAAAGGATAAAGAGAAAAGAAAGGATGATATAAAAATGAAAAGGATTGTTTTTTTATAAGTCATCAATGGCTTTGGGAACTTTGTAGAGACGCATCGAATGCGTCTCTGAATTATTTTTTGTTATCGGTTTGTTTCTTTATATTATTTTGATTCTCCTCATCAAATTGCCATTTTAAGGAATTATAAACAATATATTGCCGAATGTCATGTAGCTCTTTTTCATTGCGGATAATGTGGTCATAAAATCTGGATTGCCAGGCAAAATTCGTAAAACCTTTTTGGTGAGCTTTTTTGACCGTGGCAGATTTGAATCCACGAATGATATTTGATAAATTATCTTTTCGTAGAGACGCATCGAATGCGTCTCTACGTTGTTTTCATTCTGAATTATAACTATCCCGTGCAAATGATTGAGCATTATCACGCATTCATCCAATTTTGCGTAATCCCTAATACTATCTGTTTTTCCCCATTCGCCAGCAACTATTTTCCCTATCTCTGACAATTGCATTTTATCTGCTACAATGTCACCGAAAAAATACTGCTTGTCTTTTGTGCAGATGGTTACGAAATAATAGCCGTAACGGGAGTAAACCCACTCTTTTAAGCGGGTGGATTCGATGCGGTATTGGTTTTTATAGAGTGTCATCCTTTTCTTCACTCTTCTATGAGATTTGACTTGATATGCTGCTCCCAGACCAAACTCAAATTTTAGTAATTTGATTCATCTAATATTTGCATTAAGAGACTTGTCAAAAAGAGAAAGTGCATTGCTCTTTCTTTATCAATAACTATATTCTCATGTGCCTTAGGATTTCTAATTCCCGTCATTGCTCCAGCGAAAATTTGCATATATCCTTTTTGTATGTTTTTACCAGTTTCAGATGAGAGGTCATCTAAGATTATTATTGGATGTTCCAGAGAAAATGCTCTATTCATGAGAGATGCACCATCAAACTCTTGCCCAATCTTATCTTGAACTATTTTCTTAACACGAATATTAATTTCCTTGAGAGTTGACTCTACGGCGTCAGCATAATAACCATCTTCGAATTTGTTTTTTGCAGCACTAACAATATCCTTATGAATTATACTCCAAAAATCAAATTTATAAATTCCTGTAGTTTCTTTTATCAGATTTCTTAAAGGACTATTTTCTGGAGTTAAAACATTAATAAACTCCTGGAGTAACTGAAATTTTCTTTCGTCAGCGATATGCCGTTCAGCCAAAGTCATTACCCAATCAAAAATTAATTGAGAACGTGAGGATGTGATACTTCCGTGTGGATGAGACGAGATTGGAAAATCAAAAATGGCTGTTGCTATTCTGTTGATTTCATTAATCGAAGTGTCATATTTTAGTCCTTCACCTAATTTGATTCCTATTAGTTTAAAATTTATCATGTAAACTCTTCTCCACCATCTCTTAATATGTTACTCGATCTAACTTGGGAAATATCCAATAACTCAAAAAAATTCTTTACTTTTGGAATAGAGACGCATGCTATGCGTCTCTACAAAATTACAACAAAATCAAATTTACCCCATCCATCTCTGTAGGTTTATCTATTCCCATTAAATACAAAATCGTGGGAGCTACGTCTGCTAAAATGCCTCTGGGTCTTAATTTTCCGTTGAAACCATTTTTAACTAAAATAAACGGGACCAAATCTGTGGTGTGGGCAGTGAAAGGCTCGCCGTTGTTATAATCCACCATCATCTCCGCATTTCCGTGGTCTGCGGTGACCATTGCTGTGCTACCTACATTCCTAACAGCATCTACAACCCTTCCAACGCAGGTGTCAACTGCTTCTACTGCCTTTATGGCTGCTTCCAGGATCCCGGTATGTCCAACCATATCCGGATTGGCATAGTTCAAAAGGATGAAATCATATTTTTTTGACTCGATTGCCTGGACAACTTTATCTGTTACCTCATAGGCGCTCATCTCCGGTTTTAAATCATAAGTTGGTACTTTAGGAGAGTGAACCAGGATTCTATCCTCGCCTTCAAACGGTTTTTCTTCTCCTCCATTGAAGAAGAAGGTTACATGTGCATATTTCTCTGTCTCAGCAATACGTAATTGTTTCAGACCTCGCTTTGACAAAACCCCAGGCAGGATATTTTTGAGCTTGCCTGGTGGAAAAGCGACAGGGGTTTGGAGTTTTTCGTCATACTGGGTCAGATTAACCAGATGAATAGTCAGGTTATTCCCTCTATCAAATTCCTTAAAATCCTTTTCTGACAAAACGTATGAAAGCTCCCGTGCTCTGTCTGCTCTAAAATTGAAAAATATCCCTACGTCTTTTTCTTTTATCCTTCCGGAAAGAGGGTTACCTGATTCAGAGACGACAATAGGTTTGATAAATTCATCAGTTACCTCTTCTTGGTAAGATTCCTCTACCGCTTTGACCGGATCAGAGGTCAATTTCCCCTCTCCGTAGACCATTGCCCGGTATGCCTTTTCAACTCTTTCCCATCTTTTGTCCCGGTCCATTGCATAATATCTACCCACTACAGTTGACAGAGTGCCAACCTTATATTCTCTGAATTTTTCTAAAAGTCGTTTTATATATTCTTTTCCTGCAGTTGGTGAAGTATCTCGTCCATCCATAAAAGCGTGCACGTATAGTTCTCTGACCCCTTTATCCTTAGCTAATCTCAATAAGGCATAAAGGTGATTCAAGGAACTATGCACTCCTCCGTCTGATACCAATCCCATCAGATGCAGAGCAGAATTGTTCTCTTTAGCTTTATTCATCGCCTCAAGCAGAACTTTGTTCTTAAAAAAAGAGCCATCTTGGATGGCTTTATCTATCCTGGTTATTTCCTGATAGACGATTCTTCCTGCTCCAAAGTTAAGATGTCCCACCTCGCTATTCCCCATCTGTCCCTCAGGCAGACCTACATCCAGACCTGATGCTCCTAAAACCGTGTGAGGATAATCAACAAGCAGCCGATCTAAATTCGGCTTTTTTGCCAGGGCAATGGCATTCCCTTCTTTTTTTTCATTTATCCCAAAACCATCCATGACCAGGAGTAAAATCATCTTTTAACCTTTAGAGATTAATTAACCTGACTCCCTTTTCCCCTGAAACTATCTCGCCTATGAGGAAAACCTTTTCTCCATATATCTGTAACTTCCTTTTTATCTTTTCAGCATCCCCTTTTGGTACGACTAAAATCAGGCCAATGCCCATATTGAAAACCTTGAACATCTCTTCAGATTCTATGTTGCCTGCTTTCTGGATGAAATCAAAAATCCGTGGTATTCTCCAGGATGAAACATCTATCCTTGCCTGGCATCCCTCTGGCAATATCCTTATGAGATTGCCTGGAATCCCTCCGCCGGTGATATGTGCCATACCCTTGATTCGATGTTTTTTCAGGACTTTGAAAATCGGCTTGGCATAGGACCGGTGGATTTTCAAAAGCTCTTTTCCCAATTGATTCTTAAGTTTTTTTACGTAGTCACCGGCTTTATATCCTTTGACACTAAATAAGACTTTGCGCGCTAAAGAGTAGCCATTAGTGTGCAGTCCATTCGAGCCTAAGCCCAAAAGGAGGTCCCCGGGTGATATTTTTGAGCCGTCGATTATTTTTTTCTTTTCGATTATCCCGACGATAAACCCGGCTAAATCATATTCTTCCGGTTCATAGAAATCCGGCATCTCCGCGGTTTCACCGCCTATCAGGGAACAATTATTTTTTGAACAGCCCCGAACCAGCCCCTTGACAATCTGTTCTATAACTGTCGGGTAAAGTTTACCAGTTGCGATATAATCCAAAAAGAACAGGGGCCTGGCACCGTGAACCAGAATATCATTAACACAATGATTAACTAAATCCTCTCCCACCGTATCGTGCTTGTTCATCTGGAAGGCGATCTTAAGTTTCGTTCCCACGCCGTCCGCGCTTGAAACCAGGACCGGGTCATGATAATCTTTTTTAATCAGAGCATAGAATCCTCCGAAACTGCCGATGTCGGTAAGAACATTTTTGCTGAAAGTCGTTCGGACCAAGTTTTTTATCCTTTTCTTGGCTAAATCAGCCCGGACTATGTCCACGCCGGAGGTCTTGTAACTGATTTTCTTTTTCATATTTTGTTCCTATTTGCGGACGGGGTGTCCGCCCTACGAAAGATCAAGGGTGCACACCCGTAGCCGGGGCTCCTAGCCCCGTAAATTTAAGTTCTTTTAGAGAACTTTCTAAATACTATACCAAGAGGTAAAGCTAAAGCTTTACACTCCAACGTTTCCTTTTAGAGCAATCTCTGTCCGTTTATCTCCAGTTCAAATCTCATCTTCAGATATTCTGCAGCTCGGCGACAGACCATCATCCGCGACAAGAAGATCTCAAAATACTCCATCACCTGGGAGATGGAGGTGTCGATTTTTATCTCCAGAGAGATAGTTTTTTTCTCCTCGTCTACTCGCAAAAAAGAGCTTTTAGCTGCATAATTTACCCGGTCATGAATATCCTGCTTGATCATCTCCAAGTTTCTCACCCGCGAGCTGTGCACGTCCGATTTGTCAGCCAAGATAGCCGCTGCACAGATATCGCTTACCGGCTGACCATCCTTTTCATCATGATTGCCAATGGCTGCTACAACGTCCATCACATCAGATACAGGCATGCCCATATCTAAAAGTACTTGATAAGCCAGAAGCGCTCCGGTCTGGGCATGATAATCCCGGTTGATTACATTTCCAATGTCGTGCAGATAGGCGGCAATTGCGGCCAACTGAGCATCTTTTTCGGGTTTCTTCAGGCGAATCATAATGTTATAGGAGATGTTAGCTGATAAACTGGCATGCCTCTGGCCATGCTCAGTGTACCCGATTTCGCCCAAGACCTTATCCGCCTTGGCGATCAGAGTTTGAACTTTTTCATTCTGCTTTAAATCTTCGATAGTTATCATAATCTCAACTCCCTTGAAACTTTTAACTTAACAGATATAAAATCTTTGTCAAGGAGAAATCTATTCAAGTTCTAACTGACTTTAGTCAGGTTAGAGTTTTACGCCACTAAAGTGGCTACGAACGAACAATTATAAATTCTTTGTCAAGGACAGATCTACATCATCTTTATACGTTGCAGGTAGATTTAATCCAAGTGACGAAGTAAGGCGACCTGTCAGGACGCCCCTACGATACGTTGCGGGCAGATTGAATCCAAGTAGTGAAACCTGGTAATAATTTAGTTAGTCCTGCCCACCACGGGGTTGTCCGCAAAAGTTTTTTCTATGGGCAGGGGTACAACCCCTGCCAAGCAATTCGAATCTTGACAATTATTTTACATTATATCCAGAGGATCGATGTCAATTGAGATTTTGACTCCGGAATATCTTTTTTCAGCGCCTTTTTCGAAAATAGAGTTAATCGTCTGAGTCATTGTTCGAACCTCTTTGGTCTTTATCAAAATCTGAAAGCGGTAATCATTTTTTATCTTGGGAAGAGGTGACGATGTGGGGCCAAGAATCTGGATAGACTTTGATTTTAGACTATAGCCTATAGCCTTTAGTCTGTCCGACAACTTACTACCAAAAGATTCCGCTGCCTTCTGGACTTTCACTTCTTCTTTTCCCTGAAATCTGATTAAAACCAGCCGGCTAAAGGGCGGGTAAAAAAGCTCCTTTCTTTCTTCTATCTCTTTTTTATAAAACTCCTGAAAATTTTGCTTAGCAGAGAGCTTGATTGCCCAGTCCTCAGGATAATAAGTTTGCAAGATGACTTCCCCTCCTAATTTTCCCCTGCCGGCTCTTCCTGCCACCTGAGTCAAAAGCTGGAAGGTTTTCTCCCTTGCTCTGAAATCCGGAAAATCTAAAGAGGTATCAGCTAAAATCACTCCGACTAAGGTCACATCCGGAAAATCAAGACCTTTGGTTACCATTTGAGTTCCCAGAAGCAGGTTGAAATCTCCTGAAGCAAACCCTTTGAGGATTTCGTAATGGGAATCCTTTGCGTAAGTGGTGTCCTGATCCATACGGCGGACAGGGGTTCCAGGGAAAAGCTTTTTTATCTCTTCCTCCACGCGCTGGGTTCCCATTCCTTTGTATGCAAATCTACTTCCGTTACATTGAGGGCAGAGGTCACTCGCCTGGACTATGTAGTTGCAGTAGTGACAGCGCAAAGAGAAATCGGTACGGTGAAAATTCAGGGTTATGTCACAGTTCGGGCAGCGGAAAACGTAACCGCACTCCTGACATTTGACGAAATTGGAAAAACCCCTGCGGTTTAAAAAGAGAATCACCTGCTCGCCCTTTTCGATCTTTTTTTTCATCTGAGAAGAAAGCTCAGAGGAAAATATCGAATAGTTACCCTTTTTCCTCTCCTCTCTCAGGTCAGATATCTCGACTTCAGGAAGCGGGATCTGGTCTACTCTCTGTGTCAACTGCAGGAGAATATACTTACCCTTTTCCACATTGTAAAAGCTTTCTAAACTGGGTGTGGCTGAGCCTAAAATCACCAGAGCTTTATTCATTTTTCCCCTGACCAAAGCTAAGTCCCTGGCATTATATTTTGGGTCGGGTTCTTTCTGTTTGTAAGAAGAATCGTGTTCCTCATCCACCACTATTATCCCCAGATTAGAAAGAGGGGAGAAGATGGCTGATCTGGTCCCCACAACCACTTTAATTTTTCCGGATTTAATCCCTCTCCAGGCATCAAACCTTTCACCCGGAGAAAGGCTGGAATGAAAAGGCCCCACTTGTTCTCCAAAAACGGATTTGAAACGGGAAATGATCTGAGGAGTTAAGGAAATCTCCGGGACCAAGACTAAAGCTGTCTTTCCTTTTCCCAGAACTTTCTTGATGATTTCTATATACACATGTGTCTTTCCGCTTCCGGTTACCCCGTACAGCAAAAAGGGTTGATATTTCTCCTCGGTTAGCCCCTGGCCCAAGCTCTCCAGAACCTCTTTTTGTTCCCGGGTTAAAGAAAATTCCTGAGCCGGCTCCACATTCATCCCCCAGAGGGGCTCTCTTAGTTTTTCTTTATAGAAGGTTTTGACCAGCCTTTTTTTTTCTAATCCATTCAGAATCTGAGATGCCCGGTTGATCCTTTGGTTTATCTCCCTTAAGGAAAATTCTCTGTTCTCCTCTATCAACAGCTGGAGTAATAAAGCTTCCTTTGAAGATTTTTTCCGGCTGGTCTCGATATAGGTTTCGAGCAACTTAATCTCTTCCGGAGATTTCCCCTTTAAAGAGACCATCTTCTCATACTTTATGCTGGATTTAGACTTGCTCAACTCATAAAATAATTCGACCTTCCCTTTTTGTTCTAACGAATGCAAGGTAGAATACAAACCTCTGGTGCCGATTTTTTTCTCCAAAAAAGTTATTTTCTGAGGTTTTTTCTCCTCAAGTGCGTTTAAGATTTTCTTCTCAATGGAGGAAAACTTTGTTCTGGTATCTTCATAATCCAGAAGGGGAGACTCTTTCTTGTGAACCCAGAGCAGACTGTGTACCTGCAGCTCTGGAGGAATGGCGGCTCTAAGACATCCCCCCCAGGGGGCATAATAGTATTCTGAAACCCATCTGGTGAGCTCCAGGATTTCAGGTAAAATGATCGGCTCATCATCGATAAGATCCAAAAGCTCCCTGGTATTCTTCACTTCCGAAATGGGGCAAAGGCTGACAATAAATCCCAGTTTCCTTTCCCTGCCAAAGGGAACCAATGCCCTTTGACCGGGTTTTATTCTCTCCCTTAGATTATCAGGTATGCTGTAGGTGAAAGTCTTCCTTAAAGAGAAAGGAAAAGCTATCTGGGCGAATTTAAGCATTGGCTCATTCTTTCAGAATTGGATTTAATCTATATAAGGATAACTAGTCAGTTCTAAGTCAAAAAGGTAGTTCAACCAACGCAATTGAGTCGGCTCTGTAAACTTTTCAAATATAAGTTTAATCCGGGTTTTTGGCAAATGAAAGTTATTTTTTGTTTTCTCTTGAAATTGACCCCACCCTCTCCCTCTCCTCAAAGGGAGGGTAAGGGTGAAGTTCGTTTGTAAATACGGAATATTGTTCTGTCTCTGCGTTTTTTGCGGATTTTTAGGGTGTCAAATGAGTACCCCCATTGCTTTTTTTAGTTGACTATTGAGTTATTTCTCAATTTATTAAAGCCACAGCCTAATTTTTATCGGCGGGAGCTATGCTGGGTAAAATAATTTCACGGTCGGGACTCACCCTGAATCCCTCTCTTGAAAAGAGAGTGACTTTCACCTCCCTTCTCTTTGTAAGTCGAAGATCCCGCCAAAGGCGGGGAGAAGGGAATGAGGGATGAGTTCGATAACCAGGTGTAACAGGTTATGATAGGCAAAACAATTTCACATTATAAAATCCTCGAGAAGTTAGGTGAGGGTGGGATGGGAGTGGTGTATAAAGCCCAGGACATAAAATTGGATCGCCTGGTAGCTTTAAAGTTTTTACCTCCTCATCTAACCTCTGAGCCTGTGGAGAAGGAAAGATTTATCCACGAAGCCAAAGCCGCATCAGCTTTAAGTCATACCAATATCACCACTATTCATGAAATCGACGAGTTTGAAGGGCAGATGTTTATAGTTATGGAATATTGCGAGGGAAATACTTTAAAACATATAATTGACAAGGAAACGCTCACCATAAAGAAGGTTTTGGATATCGGGATTCAGTTGTGCGAAGGCTTGGCTTTAGCTCATGAGAAAGGGATTGTGCATAGAGACATCAAATCTGACAACATAATGCTTACTCCCCGGGGGCAAGTAAAGATAATGGACTTTGGTCTGGCGAAGTTAAAGGGAGCCACCAAGCTTACCAAGACTCGTTCGACCTTAGGGACTCTTGCCTATATGTCACCAGAGCAGGCTCAAGGTGAGGAAGTGGATTCGAGGAGCGATATTTTCTCCTTTGGAGTTGTTTTGTATGAGCTTTTGACCGGAAAATTGCCTTTTGCAGGAGAGCATCAAGCCGCTGTTATCTACTCAATAATTAATGAAGAGCCACAGCCGATAGCCCGTTTCAACAATCAGGTTTCAGCTAAATTAGAGGATATGGTTTACAAGGCATTGGCAAAAGAAAAAGATGAGAGGTACCAGCACATAGATGATCTTCTGGCAGATTTGAGAAGAGAGAGAAAGAATCTGGATTATCTCAAAACAGGAGTAACACCTAAGCCCACTGATTTTCCCAAGCCAGTCAAAAAAAGAGCTTTTCCCTTGATGGTAGGATTAATGGCGATTTTAATTCTGATTGTAGTTTACTTAGTATTTCTCAGACAAAAAGAACCAACTACGGCTGGCAAACCTTCCATAGCAGTACTGTATTTGCGGAATCTCTCTGAAAATAAAGAAGATGACTATTTTGCGTCTGGGATGACTGAAGATATTATTACCCAGCTATCCCAAATCGCGGGCTTACTGATCGCTTCCCGAAGTGACATTGAACAATTCAAAAATAAGCCAATTAATCTTAAGGAAGTAGCTGATAAGTTAAGAGTTAAGTATATAATGGAGGGTTCAGTCCAAAAATACAGAGATAAGGTCAGAATTACTTGTCAGTTGATTAAAGCCAGTGATGGATTCCATGTTTGGGCGGCTAGCTATGATAGACAGATGGAGGATCTATTTGCTATACAGGCAGATGTGGCCAAGGCAGTTGCTCAGGCACTAAAAGTTGCCCTTGCTCCAGTTGAAGTAGAAAGGATTGAAAAGAAACCCACCCTGAATGTACAGGCTTATAACTATTACTTGCAGGGACGTGAATATTATTTCAGTGGAGGAAGTACAACTAAAGAAGGGCTTGAACTATCAACCAAAATGTTTCAGAAAGCTTTAGAAGCTGATTCCAATTTTGCTTTGGCCTATGCAGGATTATCTGATTGTTATTCTAGTTATGTAATGATGGATATTGACCGCAAGAAATCTTGGTTAGAGAAAGCTCGAGGTTCCAGTTCCAAGGCACTTGCCTTGGACCCTGATTTAGCCGAGGCTCATCGCTCCCTTTCCCGACTATATTGGACAGAGGGGAAAAGGGAAAAAGCCATCCAGGAGGCTGAAGAAGCAGTCAAGGCTAATCCGAACTACGGAGAAGGCTGGAAACTCCTGGGAGCGTGGTACACTTATACTGGTCAATACCCCAAAGCTGAGAGTGCATTGATGAAAACTCTAGAAACGAAGCCCACTGAGACTACTTTATTCGGAGCTTTTATCATGTTATACTCCAGGTTAGGGAAGAACGAAAAGGTAGAGGAATATTTTAACAAAGGCTTAGAGATTCAACCCACCAATTACCGGATATACTCTACCATGAGTACTTACTACTTGGGTAGGGGTGAATTGGAGCAGGCGAAAAAAATGGCTTACAAGTCTCTGGATATTAACCCTCAATATTCTAGTGCGCTAGCTACCTTGAGTTATATTTTTGGGATATCTGGAGAGGCCGACAGCTCCCTCTTTTATCTGGATGAATACCGCAAACAAAGTCCTGGTGAGGACTGGTTTGTGGAATTAGGTTCCTTAGAGCTTATGAAAGGAAACAAAAAGCAAGCGGAAATATATTTGGATTCCGGCATTCAGTTCAATCTACCCTTAATCAAAGAATTTCAAGGTCTTCCCAATGAATATTACAGTCGGTTAAGAATTGCCTTGGCCTATGCGTTAAGAGGCGAGTCAAAAAAAGCCATGGAGCAAGCGAATAGAGTGAAGCAGAGCCTGGGTGAATCACTGCTAAAAGTGGAGTGGTACGCTTCGACTTGGCAACTCAGTTTCGTTTATTCACTCACAGGACAAAAGCAAGAGGCAGTTCGTATGCTGGATTTCTACGTAAAGAACAATATTCTAACTACTGCTTACATAAAATTACACCCCTGGTATAAGAATTTAGCTGGTTATCCAGCTTTTGAAGAGTTGATTAAAGGAAAAACAAAATAAAAAGATGATTGGTAAAATAATTTCTCATTACAAGATCCTTGAAAAGCTTGGCGAGGGTGGGATGGGTGTGGTCTACAAAGCCCAGGACATAAAATTGGATCGCCTGGTAGCTTTAAAGTTTTTGCCACCTCACCTGACCTCTGAGTTTGAGGAGAAAGAAAGATTCATCCACGAAGCCAAAGCCGCATCAGCT
>JALHSU010000096.1 GCA_022865345.1 Candidatus Zixiibacteriota bacterium | reverse complement strand
GGCCAGGCATAATCCTTAAGTTTGATAATGCTTTTCTGACTAAAAGATAGACCAAGCTTATTAAATTCTTTAGAACAGGCATTCAGGAAAGCATTAGCCAGAATTATTACGTCTTCCTCTCTTTCTTTTAAAGGCGGAAGAATTATGGTTATTACGCTCAACCGATAATAAAGGTCTTCCCTGAATTTTTTTAATTGGACCTCTTTTTCCAGAGGTTTATTAGTAGCCGCGACAATCCTCAAGTCAAGATGGATCGGGTCTTTACCCCCGACCCTCTCGATCTGGTGGTCCTGGAGAAACCTTAAGAGCTTTACCTGTAAAGATAAGGGAAGCTCACCGATTTCGTCTAAGAAGATTGTCCCCTCATTTGCATACTCGAACTTACCCTTTTTCTGAATATAAGCATCGGTGAAAGCTCCTTTTTCGTGTCCGAAAAGCTCGGATTCCAAAAGTGTCTCCGGTATTGCCCCGCAGTTGATGGTGACAAAAGGCTTATCCTTTCTCAAGCTTTTACGATGGATAGCTTTTGCTACCATCTCCTTTCCGGTTCCGCTTTCACCAGTGATGAGCACTGTCACGTCCGGTGTGGCGATTTTCTTTATGGTTTTGAAGACCTCAACCATTTTAGGACTGGTGCCGATAATATCTTCAAACTTTTTCTCCTCCAACTCCTCCATCAGCTCCCGGTTCTCACGCTCCAGTCTCCGGACATGTAGATTCCTTTTAATGATAACCTTTAGCTCATCTAAGTTTATGGGCTTGGTATAAAAGTCGCTGGCACCCGAGCTTATAGCTCTTAAGGCGTTTATCTGCTCTCCGTGCCCGGTGATAACTATCACCTTTAAAAGAGGGTCAATCTGGAGAAGGTCTTCAAGTATATCCAGCCCGTCTTTTTCATGTTCATAGATGGATAAAGCCACATCTAAGGTCACCAGATCCGGCTTTTCTTTTCTGGCAAGTGCTAAAGCCTCTTCCGCGTTTGAGGCTAAAAGGGTTTCATACTCATCCCTTAAAGCCCAGGAAAGTTGTGTCCTTATTCCTTCCTCATCATCCACGATCAATATCTTCTCTTTCTCCATCATTTTTATTTAACCTCATTCAAAAACTTTTATAAAGGAAGTTCCAGGGTGAAGATAGTTCCCTTCCCCTCTTCGCTTTCTACCGAGATCCTGCCTTTATGCATTTCCATAATTTCCCTACATTGAATAAGCCCTATGCCCAACCCCTTTTTCTTAGTGGTCTGAAAAGGCTTGAAAAGAGAATTCCTGATGAAATCTTTCGACATCCCGGAGCCGGTATCAGAAACCTTCGACCTGATTAAACTTTTTTCTTTGTTCAGCTCAGTAGTTATCGACAGGGTTCCTCCCTCTGGCATGGCTTCCAAAGCGTTGAGGATGAGGTTCTGAAAGACCTTCTCTACCTGAGTCTGGTCACATCTTGCCAGGGGCAAGCTCCCAAAATCCAATCTGGTTTTAATGCGGGTGAAATTAGAGATTTTCATCTTATCCAGAATGTTTTGCACAACTTTATTCAGATCACAATTTTTCAAATCTAATTTTATTCCAGCTGAGGGTGTGGAGAGCTTGCTTATCAGATTTTTCATCCTCTCCACAGTGTCCGATATGGTGACCAGAACGCTTTTCTGGAAATCAGGATCCTTTAGCCTTTCTTCAGCATTTTGCAGGAGCAAGGAGAGCAT
>JALHSU010000095.1 GCA_022865345.1 Candidatus Zixiibacteriota bacterium | reverse complement strand
ATTAGCCCGGATAGACCTGGATGTATTATCGTTCTTCTCGTGGTGAAATTAACAAAGCCTACCACCGCATTCTTATCTCTCGCCAGTAGAATGTGAGAAGCAGGATCTTTGATCAGGATACGGATGTTCTCAAAAGCCTGTTCAATGTTTAAGCCCTCTGTATTATCCATCGCTTCCAGTAATTCAAGGAGCAATGGTTTAATTAGCGGTATGTCAGCTTCTGTTGCGGGAACAATAGCAATATTGCCTGGCACGTTCTTACTTCTTTCTCGTTAGGCTAATCATTGAATATGTGGCTTACGTATAGCAACCTTCATCTGCTTTGACACTAGAATGAAATCAGGAGCATGGGGCTCCTGACCGACCTGCTAATCACTAATCACTGTATTTCTGGGGTCCCTTACGGGACGATGTTAGAACCTGTTTTATGGTGCCAAGGTAACTTTACACCCATCTTGTTTACACTATTTCTCTACCCCAGCAGGCACAGGGTGTCAAAATATTTTCAGGTTAGCTACGGGGGATTAATTTATGTAATTTATTAAACCAAAAGAGAATGCAAGAGGGGTGAGTTAACATATATTTTGTGAGAGAAAAACCACCCCTCGAAGGTACTCCCTATATCTCATCTGTCCAGCCTAATATACTAACTTTTAAACTGCACCGAACAGAAAAAGCCCCAAGTTATCCTTAACCCGGGGCTTTTCCTCTTTGACTTCAGTACAGTCTTCAGCCGTCTATTTCAGAAGGGTCATCTTCTTGGTAACAGTATTATCACCGGCGTTCAGCTTGTAGAAATATATTCCGCTTGCAACCGAGGAGCCAGATTCATTTTTACCGTTCCAGGTGACAGTATGAGAGCCAGACTCCATTGGTCCTTCGGCCAGAGTCCTGACTTTCTGTCCAAGTATGTTGTATATGGCAAGATTTACCTCTGATTTCTCAGACAGGTAAAAGGAAATATTAGTCTCCGGGTTGAACGGGTTAGGATAGTTCTGATCCAAAGCGAACTTTGTGGGAACAGCCTGAGTCATTGCTTTGGCAAGAGGAGGTGCGAGCATCTTTAACGGACGCATCATATCATTCTCTTCATGCTCAAGAATATGACAGTGCCAGACATATCCTGGACCAACAGTGGCATCAAAAGGAAAAGGAGTACCATTCTGGGATGCAAACCTGATAATTACACGGGTGACCTCTCCGGGGTTCGCCCTAAAAGTATCTTTCCAGCCCATCTCATTTGAGTCAGGAGGAATCGGAGCACCCTGTAAGTACGGTCCCACAGGAAGAGGAGTGTAGGTTGCGTTAGCTGGAACAGGGATTATGGGATTAAGAGCGCTGTATACCTTCATGTACTTGTTTAACTGAAACTTCTGGCGATTCAGAAGCTGAAACTGCACCAGGTGCAGGTGAATCGGGTGAGTATCTGCTGTCAGGTTTATGATCTCCCAGACCTCGGTTGTGCCCACAGTAGGGGTCTCAGTGACTAAAGTATCGCAATACCCTCTTCCATTCAGATACATGCCCGTGGGTCCTCCGGCAGCCGCAACCTCGGTAAGGGTCAAGCTTCTGGTAGCAACACTTGGCGTCAAGGTGGGGATGGTGTTGAGGACCGCTGGAATTACGCTATTGTCTGTACCAGTAAGAGGTACCACCCGAAACTGCATAATCTGAGCCAAAGTCCGTGGGTCTGGCGGTGCGCCTGCCGGATATGGAGCCTTGGCGTTATTGTCCAGTATAAAGGTTGTGCCCACTGGTACACCGGTAAAATCAATGATAAAATCTGCCCGCTCACCTGGCGCGATCACGAGCCTGGGAGAGTTGCCCAACAGAGGGTTGTTAAGCATGACCGGACGTGCCAGGTAGCCACCGTCAGTTCCTATCTGGAAGAAAGCAGGACCGGGCAAGCCGGTAACCGGATTAATGAGTTTAAGACCATAGAAGCGGGCATTCGAGCCATTGAGGAATCTGAACCGATACTTTCTCGGTTCTACATTCAGGAAGGGCCAGATCTTGCCATTGACAACTATAGTATTTCCAAAGAATTCAGGAACCCAGAAAGGATGTATGGTTGGATTGTTTCCCAGGCTTGGATAAGATATGGAACCGTCAATATTAAACATCCGGTCCTGAATGCAGATTGGAACTTCATAGGTGCCAGAGGGGAGATTTGCCGGCTCGTTAGCGGGGTCAGTAATTATGTAATAGCCGGCTAAGCCCATCATCACATTCACCCTATCAACGCCGAGCCCATGGTCATGATACCAGATTGTAGCTGCTTGCTGACTATTCGGATAAGTGTAAATCTGCCCGGGCCAGGCCTTTCCAGTGAGGGCAAACCCGGGGGTAAACCAGGTTTCCGGACCTCCGTCACTGGTGGATTGCACTTCACATCCATGCACGTGCACTGAAGTAGGAACAGGTCCGGTGTATCGGGTCATCACCTCTCCGACGTTGAACGGGTCCGCAAAGCAAAGGGTCTGGTCAACTGCCAGAGGATGCTGAAGAGGATTACCAAGGGAATCGACAAGGTTATTGGTCCACTTCACCTGAATGGACACGCCCCTTGTCGCTACAATTGTAGCTGCAGGGTAACTGGCTGTTGCCTTGCTTGTGCCGTATCCCCAGAGACTGGTTGGAGGGAGTTGAGGGTGAAGCTGTTGAACGATGGGATACATCCCGATCTCATAATAATTAGAGTCTGCTTGTGGCATCGCACCAGGAATGGGCAATGGCTCCATATACTTTGTTAAAGTCCTTGGGTCAAGCGGTAGAACCTGTGCAAATGCAGGTCCGATGACAAATGTCAATATTATGACTATTGACGTCCAGATGAAAAAACTTTTTCTCAACATTGTGAATTCTCCTTTATTTTAATAACGGTTTATTCAAGAAACATTCGTAATATCCTCCTCCCCTCATCCCTTTTCACTTCACTCATAACCACCTCCTTTTAAGAAGATCAGAAAGTTTAAGTCCGTTCAGATTTTTTCAGCTTGATGTCACCTCCTTTGATTAGTTGTTAAAAATACCTTTGTCCACTACTACTTTTCCCTGCTTCTCTGACCACTTGAGAACTGTTCCGTTTGAATCTGCATAAATGGAAAAAATCATCTGCACCGTCGAATCGAGAAGTGTACCATTTGCCTTAGTTAGCTTACCCTGATAGTTTATCAAATGGGGCACCTGAGCAGAAGAATAACAGAACATAACTAACAAAAACCCGAACAAAATAAAAGTTAACCTGGATTTCATCTTTCTTTGCCCCTTCGTCTATAATTTCATTTCTTTGTCCGCTTTTTCTTACAAAAAAAAAGTCAAACAACATCTGCAAACTTCCAAAACAGCTAACATCACCTACCTCTGCAAGGTCCAAGGTTGAATTACTAAGTTGTCAATGATTCTTTCTAAATTGAGGCTCTCTAGTTAGGCAGGATGTCTTAACAGACCCCAATAAATCAATAATAATAACTCTTTTACGACGCTTTGTCTGAATTATTTGGAGTATTTAGATGTTTTTAGTCTTATTTTAGGAAAATCTGCCCAGCCTCCCCATATTTCGGTCCAGTTTAAAGGTTAGTATATTAGGCTGGACAGATGAAGGAAGGTAATATGTGTATGATGTGTGGTTTACACAAATATGTTAGAACCTGTTTTATGGTGCCAAGGTAACTTTACACCCATCTTGTTTACACTATTTCTCTACCCCAGCAGGCACAGGGTGTCAAAATATTTTCAGGTGGCTTCGTCCCCAAATGGACGATTTTCGAACTTTTCTTGCAAGTTTGGAAAACCCATGCCTGATGCTTCGCCCCTATTAGCCTCTATGTAAGCTTCGTAGAATCAACGGATTATACAGTTCCCCCCTATCCAAACAAGAACAGGGGCGCCCATCAGTGTGAGACCACCCAACCCCAAGCCCCTTGTCGGAATACACCATTTGGAGCAAGGAAAAACTTGACCAGTTTCGATTTTTTAGTTGACTTAGCAGAGGGGATTGACTAAACTATATATGTTTATCCACTAATATCATAGATTGGCGTTCTGTAAGCGAGCGTTTAAAGAACGATTTTAGAGGGAGAAGGATTTATGTTTGGGGGAGATCTCAGACACGCAAATCTGCTCATTAATTCCTGCCTTTTTTGGGGATTCTATGGGATGGCAGGGAGGGTTCACAGAGGCCCCCTTTCTGTGAACAGAACCTTTTTTTGGAGTCTTCTGATATCTTTCCCCTTTGAAAAGATCATGGTGGAGGGAATGCTCAAAAAAAGCTATAAGATAAGGAGGAAGCCATGGCCGGAAAACCAACGAAGTATCAAGAACGGATTAGACTCTTGCTTGAGCAAGCAAGAAATGGCAAAATGAGTGCGATGGAGGAGTTGTACAAAAGGTACCACGTAAATGAAATAATGATTAACAATGAACTCGTAAACCTAAAGGAAAGGTTTACGGGATCTGTGACCAGTTAGTAATGAGGTAAATAAGCTGGAGGTCCCCCAAAATGGACGAGTTTAGATCTTTTTTGATATCAGAGAATTGTGATTAAATGCCAAATTGGTTAAGTTCTGTCATTTGGGTGCCTTACGGGACGATGTTAGAACCTGTTTTATAGGTCTAATTTAACTCCCCCCCACCCTGTTTACACTATTTCTGCTTTAATCCACAGGGCGCCAGAAGATTATCAGGTTGGAAAAAGAAAGGGGACAGCTCACAAAGTCTGTCCCCTTGGGTCGTTAAAATTTTCTCAATACTTCAACAGGCAGGTGGTGGTCCACCCTTGAAGAGGTAATTTACGAGGTAAACCACGTCCGAGACTGTTATAGCGGCATCACAATTTACGTCCCCGGCTTCAAACGGAGCAGGTTCTGATCCGCCCTTGAAAAGATAGTTAACCAGATATATAACATCCGAAACAGTTAGCTGTCCATCTGCATTAGCATCTCCAAATTTACCTATTGTTCTGACTACGGGGCCACTATCCGGTGCGGCTATCCAAGGGTTGTAATCAAATTTGATATAAGCTCGATTTTTTATCTGGGTGCCAGAAGGCAATCCCGAATCAGGATTAGCCCAAAAACTTACAAAACCTTCACCTTCAGGCGGATTATGGTTCGGTGGCAGCATTATACTATCACAATGCCAGGTCAAGACTCCTGAAATCGGATCGAAGCTTGCTTGACAGGTATCGGGATGACTCAGAGGACCAATCTGTAAGGTTGACCAATCTAGATTCGCATCCAAGGTGTCCACAATATCTATATAGATTGCCTCAGCGGTAGCACTGCTATCATTCTCAAAAAATATGGTGTACCTTAAGGGTTGATCAGGCATAACATACTTTGCAGTTCCATCGCCCCAGGGCTGAGCCTCTTTATCATTGGGATCCCAGGAGTTTACCACTTCCTCTTGTTCATCGCTCCTGTTGTTCCTGGGATTTTCATCCTTTGAAGTGGTACTAATTTTTGCAGTTCCTTTCAGAACAGTTCCCACCGATATAGACGCAGGGATATAGAATGTTACATTAGCCGAACCTCCTGAGAGTCCTGCTACCGTTCCCAAATTCCAACTTATATCTCGTCCATTCACATTACAGGTGGGACTGCACGATACATACTGAACCTCCTTGGGTAACTTAGCACTCATAACTACATTCTCTGCGTTGTCACCTAGAAGATTCTCGTAAACCACCAGATAGGTTTTCTGAAATCCTGGGCTTGCCCTCCTATCTGCTAAAAGAGAAGCAGAAAGGTCGACCCCAGGAAGAGGCATCATTTGTACGTACTTTATCGTTGCGGTCCCAGTAATGTATATATTGTTAGAGTCATCGACCACTATATCGGAAGCTTCTTCATCGGAGTTGCCAGGTCCATTGTAAGTCACGATCCAATGCTGATATCCGTTCTCGTGATATTTTATGGTGACACAATCATGATTTGTGACAGGCAGAGAATCTTGCCCAATGTATCCGGTGACGTATGCATTGCCCAGCCTGTCAACTGCAATCGCATTTGGCTGTTGCCATCGTGGGTTACTACCCAATCTAGTGTACTGGGACCAAGCCAAGTCTCCGTTAGTACCATACTTCACTGTCATAAACGAGCCGTTACTGCCGGCAGTGCTAAATCCCGTTACGTAGATATTTCCTGCAGGATCCACTGCCATGTCTAGTGGCACCTCGCTACAGCCATGAAAATCAAACCTTCTCACCCAGGCAGTATCTCCGTTAGGATAATACTTTATAGTACCGAAATCCTCCCAATATTCCGGAAATAGTTGGTTAGTTGCACCAGCGACGTAAATGTTGCCGTCAGTATCCGCACCTATCCCCACGGGATAATCCTGGAGATGAATATCTCCATCATACCACCTTAGCCAAGCTGTATCCCCATTAGGATAATACTTTATGGTCGCATAGTCATAGCTTTTTAGTGTATCATATACTGCCGACCCCGTAACACAGACATTTCCAGTGTGATCTACCACAATTGATGTCGCATGAGCAAATCTTCCCCCTGGTCCGATGTATGCCCTTACCCAGACTTCGTTTCCTTCGGCGTCGTATTCCACTGTGGTGAAGTAGCAGATTGTGTAGGCACTATCACTACTTCCGGTCACATAAACCCTGCCATTGGCATCCACAGCTATAGCACTGGGATAATCATTAGAACTAACACCCCTATCATACCTTCTCACCCAAGCAGTATCTCCATTAGGATAATACTTTATGGTTGCAAAATCATATCCGGTACCGTCACCCTCACTTTCTCCAGTCACATAGATATTTCCTCCGTTATCCAGGGCAGTGGCCCGGACCATGTCTCTGCCGTTTCCGGGACCGTTATATGTTCGTAGCCATAGCTCGTTTCCCTCCGAATCATACTTTGTAGTGAAATAGTCGTCCTGATAAGAGCCCGCTACATACACACTCGAATACTGGTCTACAGCAACACGAGATCCTCCTGGTCGAACCCACGCAGTGTCAACTTGCTGGGCAAAACAGGGCAGAGCCCAAAACATAGAAAGAACCAAAAGCAATAGCTTTTTCCTCATAACACACCTCACTCTTTAGACTTTCAAAAAACTTTTCCCCCTCAGTGCTTCAAAAAAAGAACTTTTTACTTTTGCTCTATATTTAAAATAGCCTGATTTTAAACCTTGTCAAGGCAAATAAGTAGTGCAAATGCGTGCATTTAGCAATGTATGCGTTGGGAAGTGTTATTAGAAAACTATCTATGTCAGGAAGTCTTATCCTGGTTGACTTAGTGGAGTCAGGAACGATTCCGGAGGCATAATCAGTGGCTTATTTGGGTGGGTGTGACGGGATTTGAACCCTTTTTGGCACCTCACGCAACTTGTTACGAAATGGGCTATTGCAAAGTTAGACAGAAAGTTCCCCACTTTGTGATAGCCCATCATAACCCATAAAAACCCAAGAT
>JALHSU010000094.1 GCA_022865345.1 Candidatus Zixiibacteriota bacterium | reverse complement strand
CCTCTGGTCAAACTCCTCTAGCGTAGCAAACTGCTTGTGGCTTAGATGAAGAGCGGAGATATTGTGCTTTCTGGCTCTTTCCAGAGCAAAGGCATTACTGTTATTGCTGATGACGATCTTGATCTCAGCAGACAGCTCTCCCTTCTCTATGGCATCAATCAGAGCTTGAAGATTTGTGCCCCCACCTGAACACAGGACTGCTAAGTTTAGTTTTTTCATTTTTGAATCTCTTCCTGAAAATACAGTTTGTCGTAGCGCGACCCTTTCAGGGTCGCAATGCGAGGCTAAAAGCCTCGCGCTACGATTCTGCCTGTCGGGTCAGGGGACCCGACGGGCACACGTACAAAACCTCCACACCCGTCGGGCATAAAGCCCGACGCTACATTCTTTGCCCTCGTCCCTCGCTACTCTCTACTCGCTACCTGCTTTTTTCCTTTTTCCATCTTCCTTTTTTTGTTCTCTTTTCGCTCCTTGCTACCTGCCACCTGCACCTTTTATCCTCTGGGCAAACCTTCTGCCGAACTCAAAACATTTATTCAATTCCTCTTCATCCGGCCAGTATTTTAAAGAAATCCCTGGCTCAAAGATTTCGATTTTCACCTCCTGAAGCATAGTCTCGATATTTTTAACCGCTCCACCTGACCAGCCGAAAGAGCCGAATGCACCGCCGATTTTATTTTTTGGCTTTAACCCTCTGAGGTTGACCAGGAAAGCAGGAATGTCCGGCAGGTAATCGTTATTCACGGTAGAAGAACCTACCAAAAGCCCCTTAGCCTCCAGCACCTCTGCGATCACATCATGTTTGTCCGAGATGGGAAGCTTGTAAATATCCACTTCCACATTCTCCTTTTTTATCCCTTCAGCAATTGTTAGAGCCATCTTTTCCGTGGCACCATACATCGAGTCAAATGCAATCACCACTCGATCTTTTGCTTCTCCTTTTTCCCAATGAAGATAAGCATCGATTATCTTCTGCGGATTTTTCCAGATAAAACCGTGGGCCGGGGCTGCCATTTTTATTTTCCACCCGAGATTTTGCGTTTCCCCGATTTTCTTGACCGCGATGGAGCCAAGGGGCATCAGTATGTTGGCATAATATTTGGCGGCCGCGTGCATTATGATACACTCTTCGATCTCGTCATCGAATCTTTCTGAGGAGGCATAATGCTGGCCAAGTGCATCATTGCACAGCAGTATCTCATCCTCGATCAGGTAGGTCCACATGCTGTCAGGCCAGTGAAGCATCGGAGTTTCCAGAAAACTCAGGGTTCTCTTGCCCAGGCTTAGCTTATCCCCGGTTTTCACCAGTTGAAAATCCCAGTTGGCGAAATAATGTTTGAGCAGCCCCTCCTTGCACCTGGCGTTACAGATCAATTTCGCTTTGGGCGCCAAACTCAGAATTTTCGGAAGCGAGCCTGAATGGTCAATCTCCACGTGGTTGGCTATCACGTAATCGATTTTCTGGGGGTCAATGATTTGCTTTATCCTCTCGATCATCTCCTCAGCAAAAGGAGGAAAAACCGTATCTACCAGGGTGACCTTTTCGTCAAGGATCAGGTAAGCATTGTAGGTTGTCCCATGATGAGTGGAAAAAGTATG
>JALHSU010000093.1 GCA_022865345.1 Candidatus Zixiibacteriota bacterium | reverse complement strand
TGGAGGGCTGATTTTAGCAGTATTGTTGGTGTCAGGCGCTTATGCTCAGTTTTTTGATTTCAGCGTGGCTTTGACTCCTTTGGGTAGTGATAACTACAGGTACGATTTCACCTTAACCAACTCAGGACCGGATAGAGATGCTATTTTTAAATTTACTGTGGATAACGGAAGAGTAGGCTCAGCTTCTGAGTGGCAGGATTTAAGCTGGAATTTACCAACTGGCTGGGGAGGAGCACATCCGGATCACAGATTAGATTTTCAGACCGGAAACGGCTCTTATCCTGCAGATGGATTTTACAGGCTTTTTGGGCAGGCAGGCGCACCGGCTCCTAACGCAGGTTTTACCATGGGAGTATTTAGCTGGACTTTTCATAATAACGGCGGGCCCACACCCACAGCAGATAGATTCATGCCCTATTCAGATCCTCTTGACGTGAAAGTGCATTTCCAGCCAATAGATGCAAACTGGCAGAACGCAGGCAACACCTATGTTGGCACTTTTGGTCCACCTATACCTGAACCATCGACATTGGCTCTATTAGGATTCGGGCTTTTGGGTCTGGGCGGAATATCCAGATTTAGATTTAGGAAGTAGTATTCGGGTAGGAAGTTTTTGAATTTAAAAAAGCTCCCAAGGGGAGCTTTTTTATTTGTGGGCCAATGACTGAAGACGAACAGGCAAGGATGCCTGTTCCACCGCTCCTGCAGAGGTGGAGGTAAGAAGCCTCCCCAAGTCGGTTTGGACGGACAGCCACGAGGGCTGTCCCTACGTTTACTATAACTGTAAAGAACAGACAAGAATGTCTGTTCTACCTTTCCCGGTTAGCATTAATTCATCTTTAAAACCTCGTTCCCCTTTAAGAATATCCTGCTTTTGCCGATTAATAGATTAGGATTCTTTTAAAGAAAAATTTATAATATGAAACAAATCCTCTTAATAGAAGACGACCCCAAAATCTGCGAGTCTCTGAATAACTATTTTGTCTCAGAGAGCTTGAAGCTTCACACCCTTTCCGAGGGAAACGGGGCTCTGGAGACTATAAGCCAGCTAAAGCCGGACCTGATTCTTCTTGATATAAATTTGCCGGGGATGTCCGGTTTCGAAATTCTGAAAGGGATAAAAGAAAAAGAACTGAAAATACCGATAATCGTCATCACTGGCTATATCTCGACTGAGGCGGCGATCGAGACTATGAAGCAGGGGGCTTATGAATTCGTCACCAAGCCTTTCCAGTTAGAGAAACTCGCCAGGATTGTGGATAAAGCCTTGCAGGAGAAAAAGGGAGGAGGGGATTCATCTAACTTTGGCAGAGACGGGAAGCCAGTGGAGGATGATGATTTAATCATTGGGAAAAGCCCGGAAATAGTGGAGATTGCCAAGCTGATAGGTCAGGTCGCTCCGACTGATGCGGCGGTCCTCATAATGGGGGAAAGCGGAACAGGTAAAGAGTTAGTGGCGCGGGCAATTCACCGCAACAGCTTGAGAAAAGATAGGTCCTTCCTCTCTGTTAACTGTGCGGCTTTGCCTGAAGCCCTTTTGGAATCAGAGCTTTTCGGCTATGAGAGAGGTGCTTTTACCGGCGCGTACCAGAGAAAATTGGGCAAGTTTGAGCAGGGAGATAAGGGAACCATCTTCCTGGACGAGATTGCGGATATGAGCCTGATGACCCAGAGTAAGGTCTTAAGGGTTTTGCAGGAGCAGGAGTACGAAAGAGTAGGCGGCAACCAGAGCATAAAAGTGGACGTGAGGATAATTGCCGCCACCAACAAGAGTTTAGTCAACTGTATTAAAGATGGAAACTTCAGGGTTGACCTTTTCTACAGGTTAAAGGTAGTCTCGGTCTATTTACCGCCTTTAAGGGAAAGGAAGTCGGACATACCCCTTTTAGCTGACTGCTTCCTGAAGAAATATACGCGCTTGATAGGCAAAAGGGCGGATGGGATTTCAAATGACGGGATCAAGATTCTGATGAAATATCCCTGGCCTGGAAACGTGCGAGAGCTCGAGAACAACATCCACACCGCAGTGGTTATGAGTAAGGGTGGGCTCCTGATGCCGGAGCATTTTCCGATCCACAGCGAGAATAGGGAAAGGTTAGACATAGATTTTGAAAAGATAAAAAAGGACTATCATAAACTGTTGTCTCAGATATTAGAACCGATCTTTCCCAAGATCTTGGCTAATTCGGATGGGCATATCTACGACCATCTGGAAGAAGCCTTAGAAAGGGCAGTCTTCGATCTCTCCCTGAAGTACTGCCAGGGAAACCAGGTCAAAACCTCTGAGCTTTTAGGAGTAAGCCGCAATACCCTCCGCGACCGGATGAAAAAATTCGGTCTGTTCTAAAAAAATATTTTCTTATCTTATCGCGTAGCTGAGCCTTTAGGGCTCAGCGCGGAGGTGTGAAACCTCCGCTAATAGTTATTTATGGAGTGCATTGACCGCGTCAATGCTGTTTCGTCGAGTCAGGGGACTCGACGACCACAGTAGGAAGCTAAACTCTCCTTTCA
>JALHSU010000092.1 GCA_022865345.1 Candidatus Zixiibacteriota bacterium | reverse complement strand
TTGATAAACCAAAAAACAAAATAAAAGATGATTGGGAAAACTATATTACGTTAGGAACTCACCCTGAATCCCTCTCTTAGAAAGAGAGGGACTAAAATCCCCTTCTCTTTGTAAGAGAAGGGGTGAGGGGATGAGTTCGAGAACATAAACATGAACAAAACGGTTGTCCGGGCAGCCAAAAGTGTTTGTCGTGATCTTCGAAAGAGATCAGCCCGAAGTGAGCAAATATTTTGGGACGCAGTACGGAACAGGAAGATACTGGGAAAGAAATTTCTTCGTCAATATCCAATTTTCTTTGAGTACATGAATCAAAAGAGGTTCTTTATTGCTGATTTTTATTGTTATGAAAAACGGCTGGTAGTGGAAATTGATGGCAAGAATCATGACCTCCAGAAAGAGTACGATGAACTTAGGTCGTATATCATAAATAATATGGGTATCAATGTAATCCGTTTTCGAAACGGGCAGATAGTCAATAACCTTGAAAGAGTTTTAGTCAGGTTAAAAACCGTTTTTTATGAAGGAACTCACCCTGAATCCCTCTCTTATAAAGAGAGGAACTAAAGCCCCCTTCTCTTCGTAAGAGAAGGGGCCAGGGGATGAGTTCAGGAATCAACCGTGAGAAAAAGCTTATGATTAACAAAACAATCTTACATTACAAAATTCTGGAGAAACTGGGCGAAGGTGGAATGGGCGTGGTCTACAAAGCCCAGGACACCAAGCTTCAGCGAATGGTTGCTCTGAAGTTTTTGCCTCCACACGTGGCAGAAAATCCTGAGGAAAAAGCCCGTTTTATCCAGGAAGCTCAGGCTGCCTCAGCTCTGAGTCATCCTAACGTAACCACCATTTATGGGATTGAAGAGAGTCCTGAAGGACTATTTATCTCGATGGAATTTGTCGAGGGGCATACGCTGAAGAAGATTGCGGAAAAAGAGTCTCCCTCCATAAAAAGGATTCTGGAAATAGCCATTCAGGTGAGCGAGGGTCTAAATGCCGCTCACCGGAAAGGCATAGTTCACCGGGATATAAAGTCAGACAACATTATGGTCACCCAGGATGGCCAGGTAAAGATAATGGACTTTGGCTTAGCCCGGCTGGAGGGGGTGGACCACTTGACTGAAACCGGCTCTACCTTAGGCACTGCCGCTTATATGTCACCAGAACAGGCGCAGGGAGAAGAGGTTGACCAGAGAAGTGATATCTTCTCTTTTGGGGTAGTGCTCTACGAGCTGTTGACCGGGAGACTTCCATTCAGAGGCGAGCACATTCCAGCTATAATCTATTCGATCTTGAACGAGAATCCCGAGCCAGTTGCCAGGTACAAGATTAATGTACCTGAAGGACTGCAAAGAATTGTTGACAAAGCCCTGGCAAAGGATAGGGAGGAAAGATACCAGCATATAGATGACCTCCTGGCGGACTTAAGACACGAGAAGAAAGGTCTTGACTACGCTAAGACTACTCAAATCCCTGCACAGGTAGTCGTACCCAAGCCCAAAAGCAGACTGCTTCCTTTCATAATTCCAACCTCAGTCGTTTTCGTCATGGCTTTACTTTTCTTAGTTTTCAAACCATTCAAATTCGAGATAGTCCCCGAAGAAAAGGCGATGGCAAAGGAAAACTCTCTGGCGGTAATGTACTTTGAAAATCTGGCAGACAGAGAGGATAAGGAAAGGTTAGGAGAAATCGTTGCGAATCTGTTGATAACTGGCCTTTCGGAATCTCAATATATGAGTGTGGTCTCCAGCCAGAGGTTATACGACATTTTGAAATTGCTGGGTAAAGAAGGCACCAAGATCATTGATCGGAACGTCGCCACGGAAGTGGCTACAAAGGCAGGTGCCAAGTGGATGCTTTTAGGGAGCATTCTGCAGGAAGAACCACAAATCGTCCTGACGTCTCAACTGGTTGAGGTTAAAAGTGGCACCGTGTTAGGGTCACAGCGCATAAGCGGCGAGCCAGGGGAAAAAATATTTCCAATAGTAGACCGACTAACAGAAGAATTGAAAAAAGGACTTTCGCTCCCGGCTGAGGCAACCAAGGAGCCAGCTCGATCAGTTGCGGATGTCGCTACCCATTCTCAGGAAGCATACCGCTACTATCTGGAGGGAGTGGATAATCTTTATAAGGTATACAACATTGAAGCAAAGAGAAGCTTCAAAAAAGCTTTGGAGTTCGATTCAACCTTCGCCATGGCGTATCTCAGGCTGGCGCAAATTGAAACTGGCGAGGAACAAAGAAGACTAATAGCTAAAGCAGCAAAATATTCGGATAAAGTCAGCCAGAAGGAAAAACTTTACATAAGAACTTTTGAAGCAGGCATCTCAGGTAATCAAACCCAGGCGATCAAAGAATTAGAGAAGATAGTGGAGCGCTATCCTGAGGAGAAAGATGCCTATTTTACGTTGGGTTCATTCTATCAGGTCAGACTGAGACAACCTGGAGAAGCTGTTCGTTATCTGAATAAAGCGATTGAAATAGATCCTCTCTATAAGGTAGTCTATAACCTGCTTGCTTATGCCTATAACGACATGGGTGATTTTGAGAAATCTATCTGGGCTATAAATAAATATATATCTCTAGCCCCGGACGAAGCCAACCCCTATGATTCCAGAGCTGATTTGTATGCTTACAACGGCAAAATAGACCAGGCGATTGAATCTTACAAAAAAGCGCTGGAGATAAAACCAGATTTTTATGCATCCCTGGTGAAGTTGGGGCATATGTATCTTTTCAAAAGAGCCTACCCTCAAGCTGAGAGCTGTTATAAAGTACTCTCGTCCAGCAGTGAAAAAGATATTCGCTCCGAAGGAAGGACTTTTCTGGCTCTGGTCCCGTTATATCAAGGTAAGTTTAAGGAAGCTCTTAAAGTCCTGGACGATGGCATTGCCGCAGACAGGATGGAACAGGCTGAAGGAGAGCAGAGTTTTACAAAGTATATGGAAAAGGCATTAATCTATTTCGAAAGTGGAAGTCCGGACCTAGCTTTGAAGGAAATTGATATTATGAGAGCGATTTACATGAAGATTGCTCCAAATGATCCAGTTAAGTTGCGCAATATCTATGCGATATGCCTGGCGATTGCTGGGAAGACCAAGGAAGCTGACGAGGTCGTCGGCTCTTTGAGAAAAGATATTGAGATAAAGAATAAAGACAGAATGGTCGAGTACTGGATGGCAGCAGGAGTGGTCGAACTGATTAAGGGGAATTCAAAAAATGCAGTTGCCTATCTGGAGAAAAGCGTTAAGGAAGCATCAACTCCTCTTTTTGCGGCGCGATACTTCCTGTCCAGAGCCTATCTGGAAGCAGGCAGATTGGGCGAGGCGGTAACGGAGTTAGAGAAAACCCTTTCAAGATATGATGAGATAAGACCAACCTATCCGATCTGGGCTGTTAAGGCTTATTACCTATTGGGGCTGGCATATGAAAAATCCGGTTGGAACAATAAAGCTATTGTCCAATATGAGGAGTTTCTGGATATCTGGAAGAATTCAGATCCGGGGATACCGGAAGTTACGGATGCTAAAGAAAGACTAAGGAAATTAAAAGCAAGCAGTTGACAGTAGGCAGTAGGTAGTCGACAGTAAACAGGGTAGGGGCACGACACGTCGTGCCCCTCCTTTCTTTTCAAATTTATTTGACAAATAAATTCAAGTTCTACATATTGGTTTCATAAAAGAGTAATTCTGGAGAAAGAGAAAAATTTGAACGAGATCGAGAAAAAAGGACATCACGAGAAGGTGAGCGTTGCTTTCAGCTCCCTTTTAGCCGCCATTTTCCTGACTGGGACCAAACTGGTGGTTGGGATTATCACTCAAAGCCTGGGGATAATTTCTGAGGCGGCCCATTCTGGTTTGGACTTGGTTGCTGCTGCGATGACTTATTTTACGGTAAAGCGGTCTGATAAACCCGCGGATGCCGAACATCATTACGGACACGGCAAATTTGAAAATTTCTCAGCCCTGCTGGAGGCGATTTTACTCCTTATAACCTGCGCCTGGATAATCGTCGAAAGCATCAAACGTTTTTTCAAACCAGTTGAGATCAAGGTCATCCCCATAAGCTTTGTGGTGCTTGTGGTCGCGATCGCAATAGATTTTTCCAGGTCCAGAGCCCTTTACAGAATTGCGAGGAAATATCAAAGTCAGGCTTTAGAGGCGGATGCCCTTCATTTCAGCAGTGACATCTTTAGCTCGCTGGTGGTGATTCTGGGGCTTATCTTCGTCAGGCTCGGCCTGCCGGTCGCAGATCCCCTGGCCGCTCTGGGAGTAGCAGTTGTAGTTCTGCATGCTTCCTGGAAATTGGGTAAGAGAACGGTAGATGCTCTCATTGATCGAGCGCCAGAAGGGCTTGACCTGAAGATCAAGGAGATGGTGCAAACCATTGCCCAGGTTAGCTCTATCTCCAGACTTCGGCTGAGAAGAGCAGGTAATCACTATTTTCTGGATATGAACGTAATGCTGGAAAAAGACAGCTCTTTAGAAAAAGCTCACCAGGTTACCACCCAGATAGAGGATAAAATTTCCGAGCTGCTGCCGAATTCCGATGTGGTGGTCCACACAGAGCCGGAAGAGGGAGCGGGATTCCTAGAGGATAAGGCTGACCTACTGAGGGATGGTGAAGAGGAAAAAAAGATTGTGTATGAGATACTGAATCAGCACTTCACCGACTTCGTGGAATTTCATGATTTGACTCTCAGGAGAATCAAGGGCTCCAGATTGATCAGCCTTCATCTGGTCGTGCCGGGGGATATAAAGATCGAAGATGCTCATAAACTCTGCGACCATCTTGAAAATGATATAAAAGAAAGGCTGGTTTCATCAGAGATCTCAATTCATATCGAGCCTTGCGAAGGTGAATGTATAACCTGCGAGCAGGAATGCAAATCCAGAGAGTCAGGAAAAATGGAGAAGAAAGATGATGACTAAATTCAAAGGCAAAGCCTGGGTGGTTGGAGATGACATCGACACGGATCAGATCTATCACGGGCAGTATCTTCCTCTGACTGATCCCCAGGAGATGAAAAAGCATGCGATGGAGTTTGTGCCGGGTTTTGAGAAATTCAGCCAGGAGGTGAAGCCCGGAGACATAGTCGTTGCCGGCAAGAACTTCGGCACCGGCTCGTCCAGAGAGCATGCTGTTGTCTGTCTGAAAGAAAACGGGGTTAGTTGTGTAGTAGCAGATTCCTTTGCCCGGATTTTTTACCGGAATGCCATAAATTTAGGGTTTCCTCTTTTGGAATGTCCCGGCATATCCACGAGCGTTAAGACCGGTGACATTCTCGAAATAGATATCCTCTCCGGAGAAGTGAAAAATCAGTCCACAGGCAAAAGCATAATCGGGCATCCTCTTTCAGGATTGGAATTAGAGATAACTGAAAAGGGTGGGTTGTTGAATTATCTAAAAGGCACAGAGAAGACTTGAGAGAAAACTGATGACTCTGATTCAGGTTTCTTGCAGGGAGTCCCTGTTACGAATAGAATGAGGAACTGAATTTGTAGGGGCGAGGTTCCCTCGCCCTTTATTTTTTTCTTGCAACGCAATCTGCCCCCAACTTAGAAAATGGCAAAAGGACTCGGAATGGTTATTAAAAAAGGGGATATTGTTGAAGTCTCAGTCACAGATTTGGCCTATGGGGGCAAAGGGGTGGGGAAATTGGACGGGCTGGTGGTTTTAGTAAGGGGAGGTCTTCCAGGGGATGTTCTCAAGGTCATAATCGAAAAGAAAAAAAGGAACTTTGCTGAAGCGAAAGTAGTTGAGGTTCTAAAAAGCTCAGAAAAACGAATTGTACCAGTCTGCTCTCATTTTGGTTTGTGCGGGGGATGCACCTGGCAAAATCTGGATTATGAAACTCAGCTTATCTACAAAGAAAAAACAGTAAAGGAATCGCTCAAACATCTAGGTGGTTTTTTAGATTTCGAGACTGAAAAGATAATCCGTTCAGACGATACCTATTTTTACCGCAACAAGATGGAGTTCTCCTTTGGCAAAGACCTTGAGGGGAAACTTATCCTCGGTTTACATCCCTTTGAAGATTTCAGAAGGGTATTTAGCCTTCAAAAATGTTATCTTCAATCCGGACTTTCAAACCAGATAATCTGGTGGGTAAGGGATTTTTGCGCAAAAGAGAAGCTTATTCCTTACGACCCTAAAGAGCATACCGGTTTTTTGAGATATTTAGCCATCAGAGAAAGTGTTAATAAATCAGAAATTATGGTTAATCTGGTAACATATTCAGGCGAATTCAAACAAGCAGAAAGACTTGCTTCTGGACTTATGGAGAGCTTTCCTCAGGTAAAAACGGTGGTTCGGAATATAAATACCAAATTCGCTGATATCGCTTTTGGAGAGGAAGAAGTAGTCTTGGCGGGAAAAGGAACTATTCAGGAAAAATTAGGCAGGTTCCATTTTGAAATCTCGGCCAACTCTTTTTTTCAAACCAATACCAAACAGGCAGAGAAGCTATTTGACATAGTCACTGATTATGCGGAATTACAAGGTTCAGAAGAGGTTTTGGATTTATACTCTGGTACAGGTGCCATCTCTTTTTTCCTGGCTCAGAAGGCAAAATGGGTTACCGGTATAGAATCAGTCAAAGATTCAGTAGAAAATGCGATCAGGAATGCGGAACTTAATTCCATAAAAAACTGCCGGTTTCTTCTGGGAGAAGCGAAAGATGTGCTGTCGTCATTAGTCAAGGAGAATTACTCGCCAGGGGTTATCGTGGTTGACCCTCCCAGAGGCGGAATGCATAAGAAGGTAATCTCTTCAATGCTTGAAATCAAACCTAAAAAAATCGTATATGTCTCCTGCAATCCAACTACCTTAGCCCGTGACCTGCAGGTTTTAGCTGAAAAAGATTACATTCTGGAAAAAGTTCAGCCGGTGGATATGTTCCCGCAGACTTATCATATCGAAGCGGTGGCGAAACTTGTGAGGAAATAAACATCTAAGGATTCAAGGATTCAAGGGATCGAGGAAAAAGACAAAACACTTTAAGGTAGTCACAGACTTTAGTCTGCGATTTTGAATTGGTAGGGGCGACCCGGCGGGTCGCCCCTACTGACTTTTTTTTGAACCTCTCCCTATCCCTCTCCTTAATAAGGAGAGGTTAAACAACCGCATGGACAGAACATTGTTTTGTCCCTTCTTAAAAAATCTTAAACAATTTATCCCTTTCAGCCGATAAGATTAACTGGAGTTCTAGGTAAAACTATACCTTCTAAACATTAGAAAATGGTTAAAATCTTACATACTGCGGACATACACTTAGGGGCTAAGTTCTCAGGTCTGGGCAGGAGCGGTGACCGGGTCAGGGCACAACTTAAGAAAACTTTTATGAAGGTCATAGACTTAGCCCTGGAGAAAAATGTCGATTTGCTACTGGTAGCAGGTGACCTCTTCAATTCCAATCAGATCTCCAGAGCTACCCTGGGATTTATCCTGGGAGAGTTCGCCAGATTAGGCAAAATACACGTCTGCCTGGTCCCGGGAACACATGACTGCTATGACAACAGCTCTATTTACCGGAATATCGAGCCGAGCCTTTTGCCTCCTAATTTCCATCTTCTGGCGGATGAGGAAAATCCCTTTGTATTTTTTGAGGATTTAGGGGTAACCGTATACGGCAAGCCGAACCGGTCAAACAGAAGTGGGGAAAGTCCGCTACCTGTTTTGAAACAAGAATTTAACTCAAGATTTAATATCGCGCTAGCTCACGGGTCACTTCAGATTCCTTCAAAAAGTCAGGGGGATGATTTTCCCATTACCATAGAAGAACTGGAGAAAAGCGGGTTTGATTATGTTGCCCTGGGGCACTGGCATTCAACTCAAGAGGTCTGCAAGAAACCTTTAACTTACTATTCCGGCTCTCCGGAACAGCTTAAATTCGGGGAAAAAGATTCCGGGAATGTCTTGCTAATTGAGTTAAACGAAGGTCTGCCAAGGGTAGAAAAAATTAAGACCGGGGAGCTCAAGTGGCAGGAGACGGAACTTGAATTAGATAAATTCAAAAACTCATCCGAGCTTTTAAGAGAGATCGAAAAATATAAGGGCGAGCAGAATATCCTAAAAGTCAGGTTCAAGGAAAACCTGGGATTAAAAGGGTTCTCCGAGCCCGGGTCAGAAGAGCAGGATTTCTCCAGACTAAAAGAGGTTTTAGAAGATCAGTTTCTGCACCTGGAATTGGAACAGATGCCTCAACCATTTAACTTAGACATAACGAGCAAAAATTTCCCTCAGCATACGGTCACCGGGCAGTTTTTAAAGATTATGGAGGAAAAGATAAATTCAGCTAATGAAGAAAGCAGGGGAAAATATCAGCAGGCAAAGGTTTTAGGGTATCTTTACTTGAGCGGCAAAGAAGGGATTTAAAAGATGAGAGTCGAGAAGTTAAATCTAAAAAGATATGGCAAATTCGACAAGTTCGAGATCGGGTTAAGTAAGGGGATTAACCTGATCAAAGGGGACAACGAGGCTGGTAAGTCCACCTTGGTCGAGGCTTTGACCTGTGCCCTGTACGATGATCCCAAATCTACAAAGAAAGAGCTGAAGGACAAGACTTCCTGGGGTTTCCAGAAAGATTTTGAGATGAAGCTGGATTTCGAGGCAGGGGGGGACTCTTATTCACTGGAAAAGAATTTTGACACTGGTTTTCTTAAACTTTCCAAAACTCCAAGCGGAGAGAGCTGGGAGGACAAAAAAAGTATTGAGGAGATTATAAACCAGAGGACAGGGATTCCGACTAAAGAGGTTTTTTTAGCTACTGCCTGCGTGCAGCAGGATGAGATCTCCCGTCTGGATTCAAGCGTAGAAGCCATCAAGGATAAGTTAGAAAGCCTGGTAACCGGGGGAGAGGAGAAGGTAAAAGCCTCCAAGATCATAGAGCACATAAAGGAAAAAATGGGGGAGCTTAAGAAAGTCGGGACCAAGAACTTGGGAATAATTCAGAAATACGAGAAGGACAGGGAAGAGCTAACTTACGAGTTGGAAAAAGTCAGGAATCAGAACAAGAAGATGAAGGAAAGCCAGAGCGAGCTAACGGAAAGCTCCTCCGAACTTGAAAAAACAAGCAAAGAGTCAGAGGTTAAAAAAGAGCTATTAGAAAAAGCGGAAGCTGCCTCAGGATTAGAGGAGAAACAAAGAGAATTAGAAGAAAGATTTCACGATTTAAATACCCGTATAAAACAGACCCAGAATTCGGAAAGGGTGGTGCGCAAATTAAGGGAGGAGGCTTCAAAATATATTGCAGTAAGCAAAGAGGATAAGGACAAAATAGATGAATTAGAGGCAAAGCTTGTTTTCTTAGAGGAAAAAAAGAATGAATGGCTCAGGGAAGAAGAGGAGCTTAAAACTGTGCTGGATGCGTGTTCCCATAACCAGACCCTGAAAATCATAGCTTTATCTGCTCTGGGTTTGACCCTTTTATTCGGATTTCTGGCTTATTTCCTGAAGCCTGTGTTGTGGGGAGGGGCTGGCTTTACTTTCATTCTACTACTGGTCTTCGTATTCAAACTTTTAGCCCAGAAAAGTGAAAGACATTTCTACTCCCAGCAGATAGAACAGAAGAGAAACCGGCTTCAGGAGCTGGAAAGAGATTCTTATGAACTAACGACCTCAGCCAAGAATATTTTGAGCAAATATAATCTGGTCTCCTCTCAAGTCTTGAGAGAGAATTATGACCACTACCGGGACATAGAGCGGGAAATAAAAAATGAGCTTTCCAGATATGAGGGGTGGTTGGGAGGACGGAATGCAAGAGAACTGGAAAGCGAACTGAAAGAGGTGACTAAGGAACTGGCTCTATGGGATGAGAAGACCAGGGATTTAAAGCCGTTTATCCTGAAAAGGGAAGAGCTGATACATCTCCAGAATGAAGTCAGGGAGATAGAAGAGAAAAGAAAAAACCTGGAAATAAAAACTATTGCGTTGAAAAAAGAGCTGGAGATGGCTGAATGCGGGACAGAGTTAGAGGCAAGCTTGGAGGAAAGGTTAGATTATACTCATAAGAGCTTGACGGAGCTCCAGAAGGGATTGGAGATATACGAGATTGTTCAGGGGACCCTGGAAGAGGCGAGGAGAAAAGTGATTGACACCTGTGTCGGTACTCTGGAGGAGGAAACCTCCAAGCTCTTAAAGGAGATGACTGCCGGGAAATATAACCAGGTCAGGTTTGACAAGGAAAGCTTCAGATTTGAGGTCTTTTCAGACAAACTCAAAAACTGGGTTGATCCGCAAAAGTATCTTTCCCGCGGAACCTTGGACCAGATCTACCTTGCTTGCAGGTTAGCTTTGTTGAATCTGATCTCTGAAGATAAAAATCCGGTGGTGATAATGGATGACCCTTTTGTCACTTTTGACAAACATAGAAGGAAAAATGCGCTGAAGCTTTTAAAATCTCTTTCCAAGAAATACCAGATTCTCCTTTTGACCTGCCATGATTTCTACGATGGATACGAAGACCAGTTGATAGAACTGCCTACATAATTTGACTGATAAACAGTAGATAGTAGATAGTAGACAGCATATAGGACGGGCGAGCCAAAGGCTTGTCCGATTTTTTTTTGAGAGATAAAATTTTTATTTATAAAAACACTTGACAAGAGAAATCGTATCATTATATTGATATATAGATAAATGTAAATATGTAGATATATAAAATATTCCTGTTTTGCAGAGCGAAGATATGAAGGACTTGAGTGAACTGTTTAAGGCCTTTTCTGACCCCACCCGGAGAGAGATTATGGACCTGCTCAAGCAGAAGGACCAGACCCCTTCGGAGATACTGGAGAAAATCGAGGTCAGCCAGCCTACACTTTCCCATCACCTGGATATCCTGAAGAGGGCAAATCTGATCACCGGGGAAAGAGAAGGGCAATTCATAAAATATTCGCTTAATATGAGCGTTTTCCAGATGGCGATTGAATATATGACTAAATTTATCAAGAGGAGGTAAGATTATGAGATGGAACGTAAAGAGAGAGATTTTTCCCTTTGTCATCATTACACTGTTTGTAACCCTGTCGATCTATTTTTACCCGATTTTGCAGGAAAGAATTCCTTCACATTTTAATCTCAATGGAATACCGGATAAGTACTCACCAAAATTGCACGTGGTCTGGTTTAATTTAGGCTTAGCAGCATTCATTTACCTGCTTTTGACCTTTATCCCTTTCATCGATCCTTTTTGGAAAAGGATTCAGAACAAGTATAATGTCTTCCTGATGTTTCGAGATTTTGCCCTTCTTTTTTTCCTGTTCTTCTACGTGCTGGAGCTTTTCTCTGCGAAGGCCGGAAGGTTTGAAAGAAGCGTATACGGGGTTGGTTTTGGACTTCTGTTCATATTTCTGGGCAATTATCTTCCAAAACTCCCCCGGAATTTCTTTTTTGGTATTCGCTCTCCGTGGACTTTAGCCTCGGAGATAGTTTGGAAGAAAACTCATATACTCTCTGGCTGGCTTTTTGTTCTGGCCGGGATAATCATAATCATCCTCTCTCTTTTAAAAGTAAACCTGTTCTTTAGCCTGGTTGTAATTCTTGTTCCGGTTATCTTGTACACCAGTATTATTTATCCGTTGTACCTTTACAAAAAACTTCAAAAGGGTGAGAATAAGAATGTTCCTGAATTGTGAAAGTCAGAGACCATTCTGCTGATTATAGCGTATAAGCTTTATAGCTGAACTCATCCCCTGCCCCTTCTTCCCGCCCGTGGCGGGATCTTCGACTTAAGAAGAGAAGGGGCTTTTAGTCTCTCTCTTTTTAAGAGAGGGATTCAGGGTGAGTTCCTTCAGTTGCTCGTACTTATCCCTTTGCCTCTTCTCTTAACAAGAGAAGGGGAGCTTTAGTTACTCTCTTCCTAAGAGAGGTCTGCCCTGCCAACGGCGGGGGATTCAGGGTGAGTTCCAAATGTAGAATACATTCCCGAGATTACTGGGGCAAGGCATTTGCCCTGCCTCAGCCTTTTTTACGGTCATTGCGAGCCTCAAGGGCGAAGCAATCCGTTTTATTTGAGTTTGAGGAGATTGCTTCGTCGATCAAATAAGCTCCTCGCAATGACAATCAAAGCAGGAGGACAGAACGATGTTCTGTCCCTACTGTTTATTCTGGCCATTTTCTTCTCAAAAAATAAACTAAAATCTTCTTGATTTTTTTCACGGATTAGGTGATATTTGAACCCGTAAGATAATTTGTTTTTCCTTTAATTGTTTTGTTTTTTTAACTATGAACCATTAACCATAAACCGATTTTCACTTGGGGCAGTAGCTCAGCTGGGAGAGCGTCTCGTTCGCAACGAGAAGGTCGGCGGTTCGAATCCGCTCTGCTCCAGAAAAAACAGTGGTCAGTGGCGAGTGAGTAGTTGTCAGTTTTAATTCGCGTAGGGGTGGAGCTTGTCTCCACCCGTTCATAATTGGTTCGGGAAATCCAATTCCCGAACCAATTAAAGTGTTCTTATCAACTCGATTAAGTAGTTTTTACTATGAACCATGAACCATTAACAAACAACCAGGAGGTCTAATCGAAGATTAGACCTCCTTTTCCCGTGCTAGATGGGGAGTTAGCGGTGCCCTGTAACCCGGAACCCGCTTTACCGGGGTCGAATCCCCGCCTGAGGTCTTCTCCTCTGAGAAAGGGGAGGGGTAAGAGGCGATGAAGGTCAGGTCTTGCGCAACCCAGGCTCACCTAACCCCGTCAGGACCGGAAGGTAGCAGCGGTAAGTGAATACCTGAGTGTGCCGTAAGAGAGCCTGGCTGGAGCCTGACTGCGTCCGAACCTCCTTGGAGTGAGGGATCAAAGGTGGGTGCACGGGAGAAGAATTCGCCGCAGGCGGATTCTGGTGGGTAGTGGATGGTAAAAACATAAAAAGTAAGACGTTAGATGTAAGACGTAAGACGGACAAAGGGAGAACAGATGTCTTATCTGGTAATGGCGAGAAAATACAGGCCAATGGGGTTTGGGGAAGTGGTGGACCAGAAACATGTTGTCACCACTCTGGTCAATGCCATAAACTCAAAAAGGATCGCACACGCTTATCTTTTCTCCGGACCCAGGGGGACTGGCAAGACCACAGTTGCCAGGATCTTAGCCAAAGCTTTGAACTGCGAGAAAGGTCCAACCTCAGAACCCTGCAACCAGTGTTCTGCCTGTCAGGAGATAAATGTCGGCAGAAGCATAGACGTCTTTGAGATGGATGCCGCTTCCAAGAGCAAAGTAGAGGATATCAGGGGGCTGATAATCGAAGGGGTCAAATATGCACCAGTAAGGGGCAAATATAAAGTCTACATAATCGATGAAGTCCAGATGCTCTCAGATTCTGCTTTTGACGCTCTGCTGAAAACGATCGAGGAGCCGCCAGCCAATGTGGTCTTCATCTTCGCTACCACAGAACCTCAGAAAGTCCCTGCCACCATACTCTCTCGCTGTCAGAGATTTGAGTTCAAGAGGATTCCGTTCAACGATCTGGTCGAGACCATCTCGAACATTGCTCAGAAAGAAGGATTGGAAATGGAAAAAGAAGCCATCTATACCTTAGCCCGCAAAGCTGATGGAAGTCTCAGGGATTCACTTTCTCTTCTGGACCAGATGATAGCTTTCGGTGGTAAAAAGATTACCAAAAAGATAGTTGACCAAACCCTGGGTCTGGTCGAGCAGGAGGTTTACTTTGATCTCACTAAAGTCGTTTTAGAAAAAGACAGCAAAAAAGGGTTAGAGCTTCTTGAAAGCCTGATCGATTCAGGTGTGGACCTGCAAGAGTTTGTAGCCGGGCTTTTAGAACATCTGAGGAACCTTTTGGTAGCTAAAATCGGAGGAGAGTCAGAGCGGCTTTTTGACCTTTCAAAACATTATATCGAGCGATATAAAAAGGAAGCAGAGAGTTTTTCGGAAACGGACCTTCTGAGGATGATAAAAATAATTATCGATCTCAATTATACCTTGAAGAAGACAAGTGAGCCAAGGATACATTTAGAGGTCTCTCTATTAAAGCTGATCAAAATGGATTCATCCGTGTCTATTGAGACTCTTCTGGAAAGATTAGGACAGGCAGGTTCAGAAGGCGGAGGAACAGAGTATAAACTTCCCCAGAAAAAAGAAATCTCCCAGATAAAGGATTCGCAGCTAGAGGAAAATTCTGTACCAGAGGAAAATCTTAAGCCCCCGGATCAAAACAGTCTCTCCTTGAATCTGGAAACCTTGAAATCCAGCTGGCCACAGGTGTTAAACAAAGTAAAAGAAAGAAAAGCCTCTCTCTGGAGCTGTTTGAGTCACGCAGAGATAGTGTCATTAGACAACGGAGTTCTGCTCCTGGAATTTTCCAACGGGACTGAGTTTCACAAAAAACACGTAGAAAAAAAAGATAACCTGAAAGAGATTCGGGAGATAATGAATCAGGTATTTCAGAGTGATTTCAGGATAAATTTTCTTTTGAACGAAAAGAAAACGAACTCCCAGCAGAAAGGTTCTGTTGTCAGGAATGATTTTCATTATCAGGATATTCCAGGGCTTAAAGATATAATAGATAATTTAGGCGGGGAGATAATCGACAAGAAACTAATTTAGCCGTTCACACGGCTCGCAATCGTGGAGGAGAAAATGCCTAAAGGGTTAGGGGATATGATGAAGCAGGTTCAAAAGATGCAGGCTAAGATGGAGGAGGTCCAGAAGGAGCTGGAGAATAAAAGAGTGGAAGGGACAAGCGGTGGAGGGATGGTAAAGGTAATCGCCAACGGAAAACAGGAGATCTTAGAGATAAAGATCGATCCGGAAGTGGTGAATAAAGAGGATGTGGAGATGTTAGAGGATCTGGTCTTAGCCGCGGTCAACCAGGCAAGGGAAAAGTCGGTGGAAATTCAAAACGAGGAGATGGCAAAACTTACCGGTGGCCTGAAAATTCCAGGGATGCCATTTTAAGCTTTTGTTTCCCTCCCTTTCAGGGAGGGACCTGAGGGAGGGTCAGATTGCTTTTGAACCTCACTCTAATCCTCTCTCTGTAAGGGAGAGGGAACAAGGTAGCCGCAGACTTTAGTCTGCGTCAAAATGCTATGGCGAAATTAACAGATTCAGTTGAAAGATTAGTGGAAGAGTTCTCCAAGCTCCCCGGAATCGGCAGGAAAACTGCCCAGAGGATGGCTTTCTATATCCTGAAGCTCAGAAGGGATGAGGCTTTGAAGCTTTCCCAAGCAATACTGGATGTCAAGGATAAAGTTAAATACTGCTCAGTCTGTTTTAACATAACCGAAGAAGACCCTTGTAACATCTGCAGGGATACAAAAAGGGATAGAAGTATAATCTGCGTGGTTGAAGAGCCGAAGGACGTTCTGGCCCTGGAAAAGACCAATCAATACAGAGGATTGTATCACGTGTTAGGTGGAGTTTTATCACCTTTGGATGGGGTTGGCCCAGATGATCTGAAAACCAGAGAGCTGATGACCAGGTTAAAGGAGAATGTCAAAGAGGTGATAATCGCCACTAACCCGAATGTTGAAGGTGAAGCTACTGCCATCTATCTTGCCAGGCTGATAAAACCTTTGGGAATTAAAGTCACCCGCATCGCCAGAGGAATTCCTGCTGGCGGCGAATTGGAATATGCAGATGCCACCACCCTGGCAAATGCAATCGAAGGCCGGGTGGAGTTTTAAAGATTTTTTTCTATAGTGGCAGAACATCGTTCTGCCCTCTATGTGACCGTCGTCCCGCCAACGGCGGGACTGACCCGACGGAGATGGTTTGTAGGGCAAGGCTTCAGCCTTGCGTCACGAAAAATACAGGTTATGAGAGGAGTATGGCAATACGCCCCTACAGGATTCTTAAGACGCGTAGCCGAGCCTTCAGGGCTCGGTAGAGGGCTACAAATTCCGAATGTAGGGGTTCGATTTATCGAACCCAAATTATTTTTCTTTGTTGGTCTGGAGACCAACAAAGAGCAGTAAATGTGTAAAAGGAGGATGGCTTGGACAAGAAGAAACTCGGTTATCTTGGGTTCCTGGGACTTCTGGGGCTTTTAGGTTTAATTCCCGGACATGAGGGATTTTATGGTTTTTATGGCTTTTATAGCTTTTTCGGATTCTTTGGTATGTCCGGGCAGACGAAATCTAAAAAATCAGGAAGTAGAGAGGACATTTAGATTTGGTCCAAAGGATGTTTAACCATTCACGGGGGGAGAATACACAACTCGGCAAATTGGGCTTGATAAAGCAGGCCCCAGCAAATGCCTTTGGCAGAGGTTAGTTTTATCGAACCCAAATCGAGTCTCCCTAACCCCCTCCTTAAGAGTAGAGCGAAAAGTTGCAGGGAGATCCCGCCTTATGCGAGATACTATACCTCTATCCTAGTAAAAAGTATTGAATTTTGAAACCAGACCAATTTAGTATAAAATAACCTTTGACTTTTTCATAACCAGGGTTTTTATTTTAGGTATATCTTTCTTTTAGAGGGGCTAAGGAGGAGAAAAGATGCACGAGTTATTGAAACAATCCAGGATCTTTGAGGGATTAGGGGAGGACGAGCTTCAGAAGATTACCAAGATATCCCAGGTGGCTAAATTCAATAAAGGAGAGAGGATTTTTAATATCGGCGATGCGGCGGAACATCTCTTCATTGTAAAAGAAGGAGAAATAGAGCTTCGTTTTCAGGTTACTTATCAGAACATCTCTCATGAGATTTGTTTAGAGAGAAAATGTAGAGGGGAGCCTCTGGGCTGGTCAGCTTTGACTGAGCCCTATAAATATACTCTTTCCGCTCATGCGGTGACGGATTCCGAGCTTTTGCAGATGGGTCACCAGGAACTTATAAAACTGTGCGAGTCAAATAATCATCTGGGATACGTGCTGATGAGGAACATAGCCAGGCTTATCGCCAGAAGATTCATGCTGACTCAAGAAAAACTGATCAGGGAAATACAGCAAGTTCTCAAGAAAAAGGATTCATTGACTTAGAAGTCGAACTCATCCCTTGGCCCCTTCTCTTAAAAAGAAAAGGGAGAAACGACGTCCCTCTCTTTCTAAGAGAGGGATTCAGGGTGAGTTCACATGTGGTCGTCGGGTCCCCTGACCCGACGGAGTCGTAGGGACAGACCTGAGTGTCTGCCCAATTAATTTAGAGCGAACAAGCGGTTCGACAAGCTCACCGGCATGAGCAAAATCTAAGGATAGATTCGTACCAACCGGTAATGACCTCATAGCATATCTGTCATAAACTTTGACGGGGGTGCTCAACCCGCCTGTGGAGAATGAAACCCCTCAATTTCTGTTGGTCTGGAGACCAACAGAGAGCAGTAATCTTAGCAGAGGACTTGATAAATCAAGCCACTACAAATCTTTCTTTTTCCTTGCATAATCCAACCGTTTTCGATATTTTGGGAGAAATTTCGTATTTATTTGGGCAATCCAAAGGAGCATTTTTAAATGTCAGAAAATATATTGACCAAAGTCTTCGGCTCTAAACACGAGCGGGATATCAAGAAGATCAAGCCGATAGTTGATGAGATAAATACATTTTTTGAAGAGTTTAAGTCCCTTTCGGATGAGGAGTTAAAAGGCAAGACCGAAGAGTTTAAACAGAGGATAAGAGAATACTTAGATCCTTATCAGACTGAGGGAACCCCTGAGGAAGAGCAAAAACACGCACAAAAAGAGATCTTAGACCAGATTCTACCAGAGGCGTTTGCAGTAGTCAAAGAGACCTGCAGAAGGCTTTTAGGTAAGAAATGGGAAGTTAGCGGAATAGAGATCGAATGGGATATGGTGCCGTTCGACGTGCAGTTGATCGGCGCGGTTGTTCTGCACCAGGGGAAAATTGCAGAAATGGCAACTGGTGAGGGTAAAACCTTAGTTGCAACTATGCCTATTTATCTGAATGCGCTCATTGGCAAGGGTGTCCACTTAGTTACGGTCAACGATTACTTAGCCAAAAGAGATTCCCAGTGGATGGGTGAAATCTACAAGTTCTTGGGTTTGGCTGTAGGCTGTATCCAGAATGAGATGGACAATGCTGAAAGGAAAGTCCAGTACAACTGTGACATCACCTATGGAACCAATAACGAATTCGGTTTCGATTACCTCAGAGACAATATGGCAATCAGGGCTGAGGACCGGGTGCAGAGAGGCTTCTTTTATGCTATCGTGGACGAGGTGGATAGCGTTCTGATCGACGAAGCCAGGACTCCCTTGATTATCTCCGGTCCGGTCAGCTCCTCTACACAAAGATACGACGAGATGAGACCTCTGGTCGACCAGATGGTAAAGAGACAGACCGTTCTGGTCAACAAGCTGATAGCTGAAGGGGAGGAGCTTTTAAAACAGGAAAAAGAATACGAGGCTGGAATAAAGCTTTTGACTGCTCAGCGAGGTGCTCCAAAGAATAAAAAATTGATGAAGCTTTTGAAAGAGACCGGGGTAAAAAAATTAATCACCAGTGTTGAGCTGGATTTTCTGCGGGATAAAAAAATCGGCGAAATAGATGACCAGCTCTACTATTCAATCGATGAGCGGGAAAACTCATCCAACTTAAATGAGATGGGTCGTTCCCTTCTCTCTCCTCAGGATCAGGCTCTTTTCGAGATCCCGGACATCACTGAAGGTATTCACGAGATAGACTCAAATCCGGACCTTTCGATTCAGGAAAAGCTTCAGAAAAAAGAGGAGCTTTACAGACTGCATGCCGAAAGAAGCGAAAAGGTCCACAATATCTCCCAGCTTTTGAAAGCCTATTCTCTTTTTGAAAAGGACGTGGAGTATGTGGTTCAGGATGGAAAAGTCCTGATCGTGGATGAGTTCACTGGCAGGCTTATGCCGGGAAGAAGATATTCCGACGGACTGCACCAGGCAATTGAAGCCAAAGAAGGGGTCAAAGTCGAAGGAGAAACTCAAACCTTAGCCACCATCACTCTGCAGAACTACTTTCGGCTTTATCAGAAATTAGCCGGAATGACTGGAACTGCGGTAACTGAGGCGCCTGAGTTCTGGGAGATATATAAACTTGATGTCGTTGTCATTCCCACGAATGAGCCGGTCAGAAGAATTGATTTTAATGATGTGGTCTACCGCACCAAAAGGGAAAAATATAATTCCATAATCGAGGAGATAAAAGAGTATCACCAGGCTGGTCATCCGGTTTTGGTCGGAACGGTTTCAGTGGATGTGTCTGAGACTCTTTCCCGCATGCTCAAAAGGGAGGGGATAAAACATTCGGTTTTAAACGCCAAATATCACCAGCAGGAAGCAGAGATCGTGGCCCAGGCTGGAAAAGCCGGAACCGTAACCATCGCCACCAATATGGCGGGAAGAGGAACGGATATAAAATTGGGTCCGGGTGTAGTAAAATCGCCTTATTGTCGGCTAATTAAAGAAAGCAGCGGAGAAGACCAGTGCCCTCATTTAGAGGAATTGAAATGTTATGAAAATGTCCCCTGCGGTTTGCACATCATGGGCACAGAAAGGCATGAGGCAAGAAGAATTGACCGTCAGTTAAGAGGAAGAAGCGGAAGACAGGGAGATCCTGGCTCATCCAGGTTTTATCTTTCCTTAGAAGATGACCTGATGAGACTTTTCGGCTCAGACCGAATTGCTTCAGTAATGGACAGATTAGGAGTACAAGACGGCGAGGTTATTCAGCACGGTATGGTGACCAAAGCAATAGAAAGAGCACAGAAAAGGGTCGAAGCACAGAACTTTGCCATTAGAAAACATTTGTTAGAATATGATAACGTGATGAACCAGCAAAGGGAGGTCATCTACGATCGCAGGTTAGCCGCCCTGGAAGGCGCTGATCTGAAAGAAGAGGTTTTAGGGTTAATAGAAAAGGTTGTGGAAAGCAAAGTGGAGCAATTCACGGGTCCTGATGAATATACTGAAAACTGGAACTTAGGCGGGTTAAGAGAAGAGTTAAGAAGAATATTCTTACTTGAGCTTAAATTCAAGGATGAGGATATACCTAAGTTGACTAAAGCTGAATTAAAAGAGAAGGTCACCTCTGTGGTCAGGGAGATTTACGAGCATAAGGAAAAGGCTTATGGCGCTGATATAATGCGGCAGCTGGAAAGGTTTGCCATGCTTCAGGCGATTGATGAGATGTGGAAAGAGCACCTGTATGAGCTGGATATGCTCAAGACCGGAATAGGTTTGCGAGCTTATGGTCAGAAAGACCCCCTTTTGGAATACAAAAAGGAAGCCTTCCAGATGTTTGCCGGGATGGTGGATAAGGTGGATGAGGAAGCCCTGTCCTTAATTTATAAACTCCAGGTCAGGGAAAAAGAGGAGCAAGCCAGAAAAAAAGAGCCGGAAAAAAGATTGCAGGCGATTCACCAGGAAGCAGCAGGAATGGGCTATTCCACCACTAACCAGGCAGAAGAAGTCGCCCCGGGAAAACCCAAACCAGTCAAGGTCGGACAGAAAGTAGGCAGAAACGACCCCTGCCCCTGCGGATCCGGGAAAAAATATAAGAAGTGCTGCGGAGCGTGAAAAACAGTGGTCAGTGGCGAGTGATCAGTGGTCAGAAAAAAGGAGTGCATCAGCTTGCTGATGCTATAATGTTTGTTGGTTCGGGAATTGGATTTCCCAAACCAATTGTGTAGCGTCCGGGTTTATCCCGGACGAACGTAGTGCGACCCTTTCAGGGTCGTTAAGTAAGGATTTCGTAGGGACAGCCCTTGTGGCTGTCCTTTTTTTTCTTTACATCCGCAAGTTCTCTCGTTATATTTCTCCCACAAAAGATATTTAGATATGTTGTCAAGTGTTAACAGCTGACAGCTTTACAACTTTATTTGGAGTCAGGAGGTAACTCCTGACTCCAGAGTTGAATTCTTAATGAAGATTCTTTCACTTTCAATTCTGGATTCATTTAATAAGTTTCTAAATCTAGTAGTTGGAGTCACTATTATAACCAGCTTGGTCGCATTATTTGATTTTTCAAATCAACATGCAGAGGTTTCCATCGATGTTTTCACTGTGGCGGTATGGATCGATGAACCTGCAATAATTAGATATTACGAAGTGCACAATTATAAGATCCCGGATATCGTTGTCGAATACCTTAATAGGTCTGCCAGATTAGTAATTCCTAACCTTGAAAAGGCAATTTTAGGCAAATACGACTACTACTTTCCTGATGACGAACTGTTACCAAATGTACCTTACTATGAACATTATGAAATCGAAAAAAAGCTACAGCTTCAATCCTATAATCCTATAGCTGGAGGAAAAGCCGGGCTTTATTCCTCTAATAGTGATGAATGGATTAATCAATTGTTGCCCGAAGTGAAGGAATTATCCCAAATTGAAGGAAGAAAATTGGAGTTAGCTATATTGGGAGCTAGAAGGGTGGAAAGCACGATCTCTTTAGTAAATAAAGGTGATTTAGTAGCAAAAAATATAAAAATATATATTAACGCTGTGCGGAATTTGGTTTCTGGAGCGAAGGGGAGTATTTTGTCGATTACAAGTATGAGACCTGGGCCGAAACCTTTAATTGAAGATTACCGAGCTGAAATCAATTTTCCCGTGCTGAAGCCTAAATACGGAAATGCTATTAGCGTGTTTACACGTGAAGCACCAGTTTTCAGACAGAGCATCGATCTTGACTATGACACTCAACGAATAGTCAACGCTAGGAAATTAGCCACTGTTTTCGGAAGCCTTATGACGGGTAGTCTCGTAATAGTGGTGTTGTTTTCATTAACTTCGAAAAAAAACAAAGAACCTTCTGTGAACTCCTCATCCAATCGCTTCGTCAAGAATCCCTCTGAAAAAATCCTCCGTAAGGAGATAATTGTTCCTGCATCACTCAAAGAGGTTTGGGATGCCTGGACAACTACTGAAGGGGTGAAGACTTTTTTCTCCAGTGATGCGAAAGTCGAGTTAGCTGTGGGCGGTCCTTATGAGATTTATTTCATTCTTGAGAATCCATACGGTCTAAAAGGTTCAGAAGACTGCAAGATCCTGAGCTATCTTCCAATGGAAATGCTTTCCTTTGACTGGGGTGCTCCGCCTGAATTTGGAGAGTTACGCAACAGGCGCACTCAGGTGATCCTGCAGTTTGAGGAAATCGATCCGGGGAAAGTAAAGATCAAATTCTCTCAGTATGGTTGGGGAAAGAGCAAAGACTGGGAGAGACTGTATGACTATTTTGATAAGGCTTGGTCATACGTGCTGGGTAATCTCAAAAAGCGTTTTATTGAGGGACCGATTGATTGGAAGTCTAAAGGATAGTGGTCAGTGGTCAGATGTAGCGTTTGGTCTTATGCCTGACGAGAGAAACTGTCATTCTGAGGGAATTCTGCTAAAAGCGGGATGACCGAAGAATCTTTCTAAAGGTCAAAATTCGAGAGATTCTTCGCCCCTCGGGCTCAGAATGACAATAATCAAAAAAGGAGGTTTAAAGGAATGAGAAGAAAGATAGTTTTTTCCTTGGTTCTGTTTTTACTTTTTATCTCTTTTGTTCAGTCATCTGTTCAGGCCAAAGGGAAAATTGCCCTGATGTATGCCTTTGACCAGGAAGGTGCTCTTCTGAGAAGTAAGCTGGATTTAAAGGATAGTATTTTCGTAAAAGGAAGAGTTTTCTGGATTGGGAAATTAGAAGGCAAAGAAGTTATCATCGTCAATTCCGGTGTCGGTATGACTAATGCGGCGATGACCACTCAGCTTTTGATTGATAAATATAATCCCGAAGAGATAATATTTACAGGAATCTGCGGAGGGATAGATTCCTCCAATCACATAGGTGATATCGTTGTCCCGGAAAGATGGGCGACTCACGATTACGGCTATTATGGAAAAGACGGCTTTATACCCGATTCAATCTATGTTATTTTACCTGGACAAACCAAAGAGGCTGGGGTTCTCTTTTTCGAGGTGGATAAGGCACTCTTAGAAAAGGGAAAGTCGGCTGGACAAAATCTTAAATTGAAACCCGTAGGGGAGCGTATGCCTCAAGTCAAAATCGGGGGAAAGGGAGTATCCGGGAATTCCTTTATCGACCAGAAGGAGAAAAGGGATTATTTAAAAGAAAAATTCGATGCCCAGATCGTCGATATGGAGTCTGCCGCAGTGGCGCAAGTGGCAAATGTTAATGGGATTCCAGTCTTAGTGGTGAGAAGCTGTTCTGATTTAGCAGGCGGCTCAGGCTCCGCCACTGCTTCTGATGAATTAAGGGGATTTTTTAAAGTGGCGGCTGATAATTCAGCAAGTTTTGTACTGGAATTAATAAAACATTTATAAGATTCAAACTGACTTCAGTCAGGTATGCAATGTCTTTTAGTTGACGCGGGAATTGGATTTCCTACACCTTTTACATTCGGGAATTCCAATTCCTGAATGAACAAAACCTAACCTTGAAGGCAAGGAGCGGGGCTATTTTTTTGTAGAGACGCATAGCTATGCGTCTCTACAGCTTTGTTTCTTTAAACAGCGTCCGTCAGAAACGTCGGACTTTATAGCTTTCGTAGCGCCCGACCATCGTGTCGGGCGTTCAATCCTACGGATCCGCTTCCAGGATTGAACACCTCTACAGCATATATTCAACAGTAGCAAATCCTACAGGCTTTGTAGCAGTTGAGACTAATTACTGTCGACTTATTTCGTTCAATCAAAAATTAATCCTCTGCAAGTTTCTTTCAATTAAGAGAATAAGAAGAAAATTCATTTCAGGAGAATTCTGGCATTAAAGTTGCATCAGATAAGGCTGTCAATTTGGTTTGAAAGAGATTTTTAATGCGAACATTCCTCTAAGTTATCGTAGCAAATCTTCTCCAGAGCTTGGAGAAGAGGGTCACCAGAGGGCAGAGGTTAAATCCTCTGCCCTAAATAGAAAAATAAAAAGGATGAACCGACGTCTGCTATCCAATAATCTTTAACAAACCCTGGAGGAAATATGCATTTATGCCCGGTTTGCAAGAGTAGGACCAACCCTAACAAAGCTCATATCAAAATTCAGTATAAGCATGATATTTATTATCCCTGCTGTCCTTTGTGCCAGGCAGTTTTCGAAAAAGAGCCGGAAAAATATATTAGAAATTTGACTGAACATAAAAAGTAAACTCACATGACAAAACTCAGCATCAAAATAGTCGGATTTTCACTGGCGATATTTTTAAGCTTTACCTTCAGTCTATGCGTGTTGTTCGGCTTGATGATCCAAGGCTCAGAGATGCATAGGTTTTTAGAGGTTTTACTACCGGGTTTTACCTGGATTAGTTTCAGGAGCTTCTTATATGGTCTCTCTTTGAGTTTTATCTATGGACTTTATACGGCTTTAGTCTTTGTTCCGGTTTATAATCTTTTAAACAAATTTTGCTGCTCCCAAAAGGATTTTTGATTCGTAAAACATAAAAAGCGAGGAAGATAAAATGTCAGAAACTTTGTTTGTAATCATAGGAATAGCTTTATTAATCTTTCTTCTCTCCAGAGGAGGAATGGGTGCAGGGTGCTGTGGAGGTCATTCCCATCACCGTTCGCTTAAGCCTGAAGAAAATGGGAAAAACGGAGAACTAGTGGAGAAGAAAGACACCCGGAGTTGTCATTAGATGATATTTATCCTTGAAACTGAGTTGATGATAAACTTAGAAGGAATAGGGATATGAGCAGAAGAAAAAAGATATTCTGGTGGCTGTTCAGTTCAAAACCGGAGAAGAAAAAATCAAAGTCTGCTCCTGAAAAATCGGAATCTGAATCCTCTGGAAAGGTGGTAATCTATTCAGCTCCGGATTGCCCGGATTCCCAGGTAGCTAAGAGATTTTTCTCAGAGGAGAAGATAGACTACGAAGACAAAAATGTAGAAAAGCCGGAAATCAGACAGGAGCTGATCAGAACATACGGGATCTTGTTGACACCGACAATAATCATAGGTAAAACCATCTTTTTGGGATTCGGTATAAACATAAATGATATACTTAAGATATTAAATTTATGAAGAGTTTAAGATTTTCAGTACGGCTATGTTTACGAAAAAAGCTTGACTTTTGAATTGATGGATGATAATCTATCTCATAATCTGCAACCGATTTTAGAGAAAAATATTAATGCAGGAGGGTATAATGAAAGTGAAAGTCGATCCTGACTTGTGCACCGGGGAAGAGTTGTGTGTACAGGTTTGCCCACAGATTTTTGAGATGCAGGGAGAAAAGGCGGTTGCCAAAATCAATGACGTTCCAGCAGATTTAGCTGAGTGCTGTAAGGATGCGGCAGATTCCTGTCCTTCTGCTGCTATAATTATCAAGGAGTAAATTAAGAGATCTGAAATCTTATCAGGGAGGAAATATGCACATGTGGGGATTTGGCTGGCTGGGGATGATCATTTTCTGGATAGTGGTGATATTTTTTATTGCCCTGGTGGTAAAATGGCTTCTTCAGCAGGGAAGGTCTGAGCCAAGAAGTCCGGCCCAAGAAGAAAATGCCCTGGAGATTCTTAAGAAAAGGTATGCCCGGGGAGAGATAAACAAAGAGGAATTCGAGCAGAAGAAAAAAGACCTTACAGGGATATAATATTCAAAACTGGAGGGAAAAATGTCTGAGAAAGTGATAATCTATTCCTCACCAACCTGAGTGGATTGCGAAGCAGCGAAAAGGTTCTTTTCGAAACAGAAGATAGAGTTTGAGGATAAGAACGTGGAGGATTACTGGAACAGGGAGGAGCTGGTTCAGAAATACGGGCAGCTGCTTACCCCGACCATAATCATAGACAATGAAAAGATTTTGGGGTTCGGGATAAACAGAGAAAAGATTGTAAAATTGTTGAAACGGAGAAGTAAATAAATCCCTGTTTGCTTAGGTGAGGTAGAAATTTGAGATCTCAGCGCGACCCTTTTCCTATTAACGGAGACTACGTCTGCCGTAGGCACCGTAGGACAGGGTCGCAGACGCAAGGCTATAAGTCAGATATAAAAGCATTTTGCTGACAGGATGGATACAACTCCCTGTCCGAGATAGTGGGCTGCCGAGCCTTGAAGGCTCGGCTACGCGTATATTCCGGCGAAAAGCGGGAGTCAACACAGAGAGGAAAAAATGCCTTTGGATCCGGTTTGCGGGATGGAGGTTGAAAAAGAGGAAGCTGCAGGTAGCTCAACCTATAAGGGAGAGACTTATTATTTTTGCTCCCCGCACTGTAAAGAGGAATTTGATAAAGCCCCTGAGAAATATCTAAAAGAAAAGTCTCCCCCTGCCTCAAAAGAGCTCGGGCGAGAGTTGCACTCTTGCCCGAACAAATCCACGGACAGGAGTACAACTCCTGTCCGAGCAGAAAAATCCTCCTCTGGTATAAAAATGGATATGAAGAAATCTCCCCTCAAAGATGAGGCTGAGGGTAAAAAAGGTGAAAGGATAGACCTTCCCGTCACCGGAATGAGTTGCGCTTCCTGCGCTCAGGCTATTCAAAAAGGCTTGTCTGAGCTTCAAGGAGTCAGTAAAACCTCAGTCAATTTAGCCACGTCTAAGGCAACCATATTTTATGATCCTGGAAAAGTGGGCGTGGATAGTTTTATCTCCTCCATCCGCAAAAGCGGGTATGATGTGGGTACGGTCTCGATTGAAATCCCGATCCAGGGCATAGACTGTGCCTCCTGCATCCAGAAGATCGAGAAAGCATTACTTGAAACCAAAGGAGTAACCAATGCTGTTGTCAACTTAGCCACAGAGAGAGCCAGGGTGGAATATATTCCGGAAGAGACAAATTTGGCAGAGATAAAAAAGGTAATTGAATCCACCGGGTATAAGGTCATAGAAACGGAAGTAGAAGAGGTTGAGGATTACGAAAGAGTTATCCGCGAAAGAGAGTATAAAAAACTCAAGAGTAAATTTTTCTTTGGACTGGTCATAAGTGTTATCGTTTTGGTCGGAAGTTTAGAGTGGGTTGCGGGTGTTCCCAAGCTTTTGACAAATTATTATCTTCTCTGGATCTTAGCCACTCCGGTTCAGTTCTGGGCTGGCTGGCAGTTTTACCGTGGTGCCTGGGGTGCGTTCAGGCACAGGAATGCGGATATGAATACCCTGATCGCTGTGGGCACCTCAGCCGCCTATCTCTACAGTATTACTGCAATCCTTTTCCCCTCTTTCTTCAGGTCAGGTGGAATTGAGCCTAAGGTCTATTTTGACACCACAGTAGTTATAATAACTTTGATACTTCTAGGCAAGGTTTTAGAAGCCAGAGCAAAGGGACAGACCTCAGAGGCAATAAAAAAGTTAATCGGTTTACAGCCAAAAATCGCAAGAGTTATTAGGGATGGAAAAGAAATCGATATACCGGTGCAAGAAGTTGTAGTTGTAGATTTGGTTATTGTTCGTCCAGGGGAGAAGGTCCCGGTGGATGGAGTTGTCAAAGATGGAAAATCTTTTGTGGATGAGTCAATGATCACCGGGGAGAGTATTCCGGTTGAGAAGAAAGCCGGAGATGAGGTGATCGGTGCCACCATAAACAAAAGCGGAAGCTTCAAATTCGAAGCTACCAAAGTTGGAAAAGATACAGCCTTAGCCCAGATCATCAAATTGGTGCAGGAGGCTCAAGGGTCCAAAGCACCGATTCAAAGATTAGCTGATGTAATTGCCGGATATTTCGTGCCGGTGGTGATCTCCATTGCCATTTTGACTTTCATTATCTGGTACGTTTTTGGTCCAAATCCAGGCTTGACTTTTGCCCTTCTGAATTTCGTTGCGGTAATGATCATCGCCTGTCCCTGCGCTTTGGGTCTGGCTACTCCTACTGCCATTATGGTGGGCACAGGCAAAGGAGCAGAAAAAGGGATCTTGATAAAAGGGGGAGAGAGTTTAGAAACTGCGCATAAGATTAATACCATCATTTTCGACAAGACCGGGACTTTGACCAAAGGCGAGCCGGAGGTGACAGATATCATCCCCCTGGACAAACTCTCTGCGAAAGAGATTTTATTTTATGCTGGAAGCGCGGAGAAAAAATCAGAGCATCCATTGGGAGAGGCGATTGTCAGGAAAGCCGTAGAAGAGAAAATCGAGCTTAAAGATTCTCTGGAGTTCAATTCCATTGCTGGTTTCGGGATTGAGGCTAAAATTGATAGTAAGAACGTTCTATTGGGAAATCAAAAACTGATGGAGGAAAGAAAGATAGAGATAAGAGCTTTAATTCCCAAGGCTGAGGAATTATCCCTGGATGGGAAAACCAGTATCTATTTATCAATAGATGGGAAATCTTCCGCGGTCATCGCGGTTGCGGACACTCTGAAAGAGAATTCTAAAAATGCGGTGGAGCAGCTTCACCAGTTGGGTTTAGAGGTAGTGATGCTGACAGGAGATAATCGTCAAACCGCTAACGCTATTGCCAGGAAAGTGGGAATCAACAGGGTCCTCTCTGAGGTTCTTCCAGAAGATAAAGTTTATGAGGTAAGAAAACTTCAGAACGAAGGGAAGATCGTGGCAATGGTGGGAGACGGAATTAATGATGCCCCTGCTTTAGCCCAGGCAGACGTGGGTATAGCTATTGGCACAGGAACAGACATCGCGATGGAGGCGTCCGACATCACCCTGATCAGAGGAGACCTCTCCGGTGTGGTCACCGCAATCAAGTTGAGCAAGAACACGATAAAGATAATCAGGCAGAACCTTTTCTGGGCTTTCATCTATAACGTTCTTGGGATTCCGATTGCCGCAGGCGTGCTTTATCCATTTTTTGGAATCCTGCTTAACCCAATGATTGCCTCAGCGGCTATGGCATTCTCCTCGGTCTCGGTGGTTTCTAATTCTTTGAGGTTGAGGAGATTTTGATTTTGGCATTTGTGTAGCACCCCCAAACGAGTTTGAGGGTGCTACCCCGGTCGTAGGCTGATAAAAGCTTTATGGCTCGTAGAGGGACGAAGAATCTCAGATTCTTCGGTCGTTCCGCCTTCGGCGGAGACTCCCTCAGAATGACACGAAAAGAAGGAACAGAGGATATGGAATCAAAAATCTTAGTTGCAGTTTTTGGAATACTTCTGATAATTCTGGTGAACTGGTATTTCTTTTTTTCAAAAAGACAGAAAGTGAAAGCCTCTGCTGGCGCCGGGGTTCAGGAGATCAAGGTGATTGTCAAGGGAGGATATGACCCGGATGTGATTTTGGTGAAAAAAGGGGTTCCGGTGAGGATTGATTTTTACCGGGACGAGACAGAGAGCTGTTCGGAGGAAATTGTTTTCGGGGATTTTAATATAAGAAAAAGTTTGCCTGCTTATAAAACCACTCCAATCGAGTTCACTCCGGAAAAACCAGGGGAATATACCTTCACCTGCGGGATGGGGATGTTGAGGGGGAAGTTGATTGTGGAGTAGAATTGTTGGTAGAACAGGCATCCTGCCTGTTCAATATTGGTCAGAGAGCTAAGCCTGGCGTCCAAAGGACGGGCTGGCTCGTAACCACAGGAATGTCTGACCTGCCTATTAAATAACCTCACCCTTTCCCTCTCCTTCAAGGAGAGGGAAAGATTGGTAAAACGACTCTTTTCCTAATAGCTGATCTGACTTCAAAAGGGATCCGCAGGATAGGGTCGCAAAATTATAGAGTTAAATCTCCTCCAACACCAGCGAGATGGGGAAATGATCGCTGAACCCTTTTGTATCTAATTTGCTGGACGGTCTCCCAAATCGCTTGGGGACTTCATAAGTACCGCTTATCATTTCGGGAAATCGTTCAATTTTGACCGAATCCGATTTGATCTGGATGGGTGAGCCTACCTTTACCATTCCTTTTGAAACCAGAAACTGGTCAAACAGGAGGGGAAAATTATCATAGTAAAGCGTGCCCACACCTTTTCCCATCTCGGTCCACATCAGGTTGAAGAGCCTGGGCGCTTTCGTGCTCTTCTTAACCTTCATTTTACAGCTGGTACTTAGGGCATACTGGGTGATAGATCTGCTGGGTGGTTCGTCATTAAAGTCACCCATGATCAGAATTGCTACATCATCACCCTTCTCCTCAAGTATTCTTTTGTGCCAGTAGCTCAGAGTCTCGCCTGCCAGGATTCGATAGGGCTCAGTCTCCCATTCCCCACTGGTTCTGGAAGGCCAGTGGTTTCCCACGATGATCAGGTCCGTGCCGGATTTAGTCTTAAAATTGACTTGAAATAGGTCACGTGTGGCGGTCCTTTTTAAGATTATATGGGAGAACTGATCACCGGCCTCAAACTTGTCCTGGTCATAGATGTACCCCACATCAATACCTCTTTCATCCAGGGTATCATGATGAGCGATACCGTAATTCCGCCCGAGAGGTTGTAAGCTATCCATTAATTGCTGCATCACCGGCTTGTTCTCCACCTCGCAAACCCCTAAAAGGTCAGGACCCTTAGGCTTGTTCATCTGCTTGATAATGCTGGAAAGCTGTTCAATTTTCTTATTCAATATCCCTTGATTCCAGCCACTCAGTTCCTTCTTAAGGTTTTTTTGCAACCAATCTGGCCTTTCAGTGGAATTTTCTACATCAAACAAATTTTCAAGGTTCCACCAGGCGATATAGTACTCTTCCATTTTGTCCTCCTTTCTTTGTTGAAAAGATCTTTTGACTATTTTAAGCCTATGTCACAAGAGCAAGCTCTTGGACTCCAGAAGACATCGCACTTTACTCCTTTCCTACTCTGCGGAGGCTTGCTCCTGATCCCTTCGGGAGCAAGGGAGAGTAAAAATCATAGGGCGACCCTTTTCATAATAACGGATGCATAGGAAAGGGTCGCTTAAGCGAGGCTGAAAGTCTCAAAACCCTGACGGCCTCGCTGCGAGATACAAAAAAAACAACGCAAAACTGATATCTGTCTTTTAAACTATTATTATTTTATTTATTCCCCTTTAAAAAGTCAAGTCTTTTATTTTGTAGGGGCTCAAAATTCCGAATCCCTACATCTCGGCTATGCGTTGCATTCGCTTTTCTTCGTCATTCGATAGTCTTTTTCGTTGACAGGCTTAGGGGAAGCTTATATATATTAAGATGCGCGACTTCAACGTATAGAGGGTGTATGGACCTTCAAGTAAAATTAGAAAACCTTCCTACTCAGCCTGGGGTTTATCTTTTAAAGGATAGGGAGGGGAAAATCATTTACGTAGGAAAAGCCAAATCCCTGAAAAACCGGGTTAAATCTTATTTTCAGTCAGGTGTGGAGCATCCCAGGACCCAGGCTCTGGTTTCTCGGATTAAGGATTTTGAGGTTCTGGTTACTGATTCGGAGATGGAAGCTCTGATTTTAGAATCTAACTTAATCAAGGAGCACAAGCCAAGGTATAACGTCAATCTCAAGGATGATAAAAGATACCCATACATCAAAGTCACTGTAGATGAACCTTTTCCTCGAATTCTAGTGGTGAGAAGGCCTAAAAAAGATAAGGCAAAATATTTTGGACCTTATACCAATGCCAAAGGGATGCGGCAATCTTTAAGACTTCTCAGAAAGCTATTCCCGGTGAGGAGCTGTAATCATACTCTTCCTTCTAAGAGAAAGATAAGGGTATGCCTGGATTTTCATATCAAGAGATGCCAAGGACCCTGTGAGGGTCTGGTCTCCGAAAAAGAATACAGGGAGATGATCAACACTGTGCTTTTATTTTTAGCTGGGAAGAATAAAGTCCTGATCGAGGAATTGAAACGGAGGATGGATAGATTAGCAGAAGAAGAAAACTTTGAGGAAGCTGCCAGAGTGAGAGACCAGCTCAAAGCAGTGGAGAGCATGATGCAGAGGCAAAAGGTGGTGGAAAGGGAGATAATCGATAGGGATATTATTGCCTTTGCACGGGATGGTTCCGATGTCTGTATGGCAACTCTTCAGGTGAGAGACGGGGTTTTAATCGGAAGGCAGCATTTCTATTTGAAGGCGGATAAGGATGTTTCGGATTCTGAGGTTATGAATTCTTTTTTGAAGCAATATTATATGAATGCCGCTATTATCCCTCAGCAACTCATCTTACCTTTAGATGTCGAGGACAAAGATATCATTCAGAAGTGGCTTAACGGAAAAAGCGAAAAGAAAGTCGAGCTGATCATACCGCAAAAAGGGGAGAAGGCAGGTCTGCTGAACCTTGCCACCCAGAATGCCCAGCTTCTCTTAATGGAGCTTCTTATCCAGAAGAAAAAAATAAAAAAGACAGTTCCTCCATCAGTCGTCACTTTGAAAAAGGACCTGTATTTGTCTACCTTTCCAAGGCAGATCGTGGCATTTGACATCTCCAATTTAGGGGCTGCGGACGCAGTCGGTTCATTGGTTTTCTTTGAAGATGCCAGGCCTAAAAAGTCGGAATATCGCAAGTTTAAAATAAAAACCGTGAAAGGTCAGGATGATTTTGCGATGATGGAAGAGGTGGTCAGAAGGTATTTCTTCCGTCTGCTCGAGGAGAAAATGAAGTTGCCGGATCTGGTTTTAATTGATGGAGGAAAAGGGCAGCTTTCCTCAGCCCTAAAAGTTTTTAACGAGATGGGTATTAAAGAGATAAACGTAATTGGTCTGGCAAAAAGATTAGATGAGATATTTCTGCCGGGTAAGGAGTCATCCCTGATGATTCCAAGAAGCTCTTCTTCTCTTAGATTGTTACAAAGGATTAGAGACGAGGCACACAGATTTGCTATCACTTATCACCGGGGCTTAAGGGAAAAAAAGGTCACAAAATCTGAGCTGGACGAGGTTGAGGGTGTTGGCAGAATAAGGAAAAAATTGCTCCTCTCAAAATTCGGCTCAGTTGAAGCCATCAAGCAAGCAACCCTGGAAGAACTCTTGAAAACCGAGAATATCAACAAAAAAGTGGCGGAAATGGTTTACTCGTATTTTCATAAAGAAACAAAAGGTTAAAAGGATAAAGGGATAAAGAGTTCAAGGGTAAAAAAAATCGTAGCGCGACCCTTTTCCTATTAACGGATCCGTAGGACAGGGTCGCAATGCGAGGCTGAAAGTCTCAAGACCTTGTCCGAATTTGGATCCATAGGAACGGCCTCGCCCTACAAAAAACCACTAACAAAAGAGGTGCTATGAAACTCTATTATGCGGTTCTGAATACCAAGATTGGAAAAATCTTAGTTACGAGGACCGATAGGGGATTGAACAACCTGCTTTTTCACCAGCCTACCTGGGGCAGATTTTTCGAAGAGTTAAAGAAGAATAAGCGACTTGAGCTGATCGATGCTAAGAGCAAATTCTCTAAATTGGGAAAACAGCTTAACGCTTATTTCTCCGGGAAGAAAGTCAAATTCGATGAAAAACTGGATTTGAGCGGCGGCACTCCTTTTGAGCAAAAAATCTGGAAGAAAATGTTAAAAGTTCCGTATGGAAAAACTATTAGTTACGGGGAATTAGCTGCACTGGCAGGAAACTCCAGGAAAGCAAGGGCGGTAGGAAATGCCTGCGGCAAAAACCCGGTTTCGATAATCGTCCCTTGCCACAGGATCATAAGGTCAGATGGAGGATTAGGTGGATATGGTGGTGGGATAGAGCTTAAAAAAAGGCTTCTGAAAATTGAGAAAAGTCTGGTTTGATGATTTAAAAGATAATGACCAACGATATTAGCAGGGGTTCATCCTCCAGAGGCGGATTGAACCTCTATGCAGGGCTCCATAATATACCTCTTTAAATCTTTCACTCATTTTTACCGATAAGAATAATGGATTTTGACGCTCTCTTTGATGAATTTTACTTGACAAATTTGCTTTTTTTTGTATAATAATATATAGTAGTTTTTTGAAGGACAGTATTAGTGGATTTAGAACGTCATAGAAAGATCATATATAGCCACGGAAGCCTTTGGTTTAGTGGGACTTGCGTGGTTTTTGTTTTTAACTTTTCTCCAGTGAAAGGTGGTGAACAGGATTTTGGCAGAAGGGAAAGTGAAGTGGTTCAACGAGGCTAAAGGATTTGGATTTATCGAGCTCAAGGAAGGGGGGAAAGACGTCTTTGTGCATTATTCCGCGATAAAATCAGAGGGATATAAGTCCCTGAAAGAGGGAGA
>JALHSU010000091.1 GCA_022865345.1 Candidatus Zixiibacteriota bacterium | reverse complement strand
TATTCTATTCTCAATTTTATGTTTCTGGTCATCACGACATAGATTCTGTCAAAGCGTTTCAGGTAAAACTCTGAAAAATCGATTTTGCGGGGCTTGGAACCCCACCTACGATAGTCGATACTGTCGATTTCGTAGGTCGGGCACCCCTGTCCGACGATTTTCTGTTACTTTTTCAGAGAACCCTCACAGAATAATTCTAAAAGACAAAAAAGAAAACAAGACAATCAGAGCTGCAAAAAGATAATCTTCTTTTTTGAACACCAGCCTCTGATACGAGCTTCGCTTTTCCCCGCTTTGAAAACCCCTTGCCTCCAAAGCCAGTGCCAGATCATCTGCTTTGCGGAAGGAGGAAATGAATAATGGTATCAGCAGGGGAAAAGTTTTCTTGACTCTCTGAATCAAATTCCCTTCAAAATCCGCACCCCGAGCCATCTGGGCTTTTTTTAAATTTACTCCTTCTTCCAAAAGAAGCGGGATAAACCGGATGGAGATCATGCTCATCAGGGAAAACTCCTCCACTGGCAGTTTTAATTTTTTCAGAGGACTTGAAAGCTTTAAAACACCATCTAAAAGCTCCATCGGCGAGGTGGAAAGGCTCAAGAAGATCGCACCCGAGATAAAAAGAAGAAGCCTGAGAGAATATACCAGGCCGTTCAAAATCCCAGCCCATCCAATCTGAAAATATCCAAAATAAAAATAAGTGCCAAAACTCTCAGAGGTCAAAAGCACCTGAAGCAAAAAGATAAAAATGAAAAAAAAGATAAATGACTTCAAGCTTTTCAAAACAATCTGTACGGGAATTTTCGATAAAAAGAATAACCCCGAAAAAAGAATGAGCCATAATAAATAGAGTTTAATATTCACCGCAACCGCAACAAAAAGCACCATCACCAGGACTAAAAGTAGTTTAATCCTGGGATCCAATCTATGGATTATGGAATCTCCGGGATGATATTGTCCTATTGCCAGGTCTTCAAAAAAAGACATATTTCCTTCCCATTATTTTGAAGCAGCAATATAGTCACCCGCAAAATCAAAGTCAAATTTAAACTTTGTTTTATTTCCTCTCTTCTCAGAGAGGGTCAGGGTGAGGTTAATAAACGTAGAGACGCATCGAATGCGTCTCTGCTTATTTACAAGCTGTGAGATGTAGATGTAGGTCAGGCTGTCGAAGACTGCCCGACAAACCCAAAACAATTCGGTCGGGTAATTGACGGACCAGACCTATTTTCTTCTAACAACTGTCGGGTCAGGGGGCCCGACAGTCACCTAATATCATTTATGTCCAAGGATAATCCCAAACACCTCACAGCTGATCGAAAGGATTAAGCTAATTTCAAAATTTTCATCTGTTTAATCTGTTCAATCTGCCTCAAGGTCAAAATCGACTGTGAATGTTTTCTCTTGCTTTTTTCACATTGATAATTTTTTTCTATACTTGACAATCCTGTCCAGTTGTAATATTATCTGAACTCTGAAACTTTCACAAAGCAGTTCAATCCTATGCCTATAGACAAATCTCGCATACTGAATTTCATGGCTGATAAAGCCTATCGCCCCTTGAAGATACGAGAGCTGGCAAAGGGGATGAAAATTCCTGAGGAGTACTATCGTGCTTTACGCCGGACTGTTCGTTCGATGCTGCAGGAAGGCTCGATCGTCAAGATCAGGAAAAATCGCCTGGGTTTGCCGGAAAAGCTCAATTTAGTGGTAGGAAAACTTACAGTTAATAAGTCCGGGTTCGGCTTTGTGCAATCCGAGGATGGCAAGGAGGAGGTTTACATAAATAAAGAGGATGTGGGAACAGCTCTGAATGGCGATAAGGTTGTGGTTAGAATCTACGGCAGGAGAACCGGAAAAAGCAGAGAGGGAACAATCATAAAAATCCTGGAGAGGGCAAATCAAATAATTGTTGGAACTTTCAAGAGGGGAAAACATTTCTTTTTTGTCCAGCCAGATGATAAGAGGTTTAGCCGGGATATCTATATACCTGTGCCAGCTGAGGCTAAAGAGGGGCAGAAGGTAGTGGTTTCCCTGGAAGAATGGCAGGACCGGTATCTGAACCCGGAGGGAAAAATTAAGGAGATACTGGGTTATCCGGATGATCCCGGGGTAGATATCCTTGCCCTGATCAGAGAATACCAATTGCCTTCAGAATTCCCTGGAGAAATCGAAAGGGAAGCAGAAAAACTCTCGCAGAGGATACCGGAATTAGAATATCGCACCAGAGTCGATTTCAGGGATAAGATCTGTTTCACCATCGATCCCTGGGATGCTAAAGACCATGACGATGCCGTCTCCTTGGAAAAGTTGGATAGCGGAAACTATCTCTTGGGAGTGCATATTGCGGACGTCTCTTATTATGTGAAGGAAAATACACGACTGGACAAAGAGGCACTTTCCAGAGGCAACAGCGTCTATTTAGCAGATAGGGTTATTCCTATGCTGCCGGAAAGGCTTTCCAACCAGATCTGCAGCTTAAGGCCTGAAGAAGAGAAGCTCACCTATTCCTGCCTAATGGAGATAGACCCAAAGGGCAAAGTAATCAAGTATCGGATTGCAACAAGCCTTATTCAGAGCAGGGCCAAGTTGAATTATGATGAAGTGCAGGTTTTTTTCGATACTGGCAAATCGAATAAAAATCTTTCAGGGCTGGAACAGACTTTAAAGGAGATGCTGAAATTAAGCCAGATTCTTCATCAGAAAAGAATAGCCAAGGGAAGTTTGGACTTTGACCTGCCCGAGGCTAAAGTCCTTATAGGAAAGGATGGCAGGGTTCTGGACATCTTCAAACAGGAGAGGCTGGAAAGCCACAGGCTGATTGAGGAGTTCATGCTTCTGGCAAACCAGTGCGTGGCAAAATATGCCAATTCTCTGAAAGTACCTTTTCTGTACCGGGTTCACGACCAGCCGGACAAAGAGAAAATCGAAAACTTCGCAGAATTTATCTCCACCTTAGGATATAAGTTCCCAATTGAAAAAAAAGATGCCTCAATCAGTCCCAGAAGGATTCAGAGATTTCTTAAATCGGCTGAGGAAACACCCCAGGAGGAGCTGATAAACGAGCTTCTTTTAAGGTCTTTGAAAAAAGCCTGTTACCAGCCGGAGAATATCGGCCATTTCGGTTTAGCCTTCTCCCATTACACCCATTTCACTTCCCCTATTCGCAGGTATCCAGACCTTCTGATACACCGACTTCTAAAAGAGCTTGAGGAAACTAAACACTATGCGCCGGAAAGAAGAGCTTATCTGCAGGAGAAGCTGCCTTTCATTGGGAAGTTCACCTCAGACCGGGAGAGGCTGGCAGATGAGGTCGAGCAGGAATCTATCAAACTCAAACAGATAGAGTACCTGAAAGACAGACTAGGAGAGCACTTCAGCGGAGTCATCTCCGGAATTTTGCCATTTGGCTTCTTTGTAAGGCTGGATGACCTCCTGGCAGAAGGCCTGGTCCGCCTGAGTTCAATGGAGGATGACTATTACAGGTATGATGAGAAGAATAAAAGGTTAGTAGGCAGACATTCCAGAAAGATTTATAATCTGGGTGAGCGGGTTAAAGTTCAGTTAATCAGAGTGAACAAAGAGGAAAGAGAGATAGATTTCAACCTGGTGTCTGAGAAAGGGACGGGTAAACAGAAAAAGAGAAAAGGAAGATTCAGGGATTGAACAAAATATAAAAAAGATTGCCAAAAAGACTCCTTCCTGTTATTTTCTTAGCATTTTATGGTTCAAAATCACAAGATACTGAGTATAAGCAAATCCAGCGAGTTTCACCAGGACCTAAAAGGGATCCTGCCGGATTTTGAGATTTCCACAGCCCTTGACAGCACCGAAGGGTTGAAAAAACTTAAAGAAGAACCCTCGGAGATTGTGATTCTTGACTCCCGTATCGAGGACTATCCCTGCGAGAGCCTGATAAAGAAGATTGCAAACAAAAATCCGAGATCAGATCTCTTGGTGGCTTCAGAGGAAATACCCGAACAGCAGGATATCTTTCTGGGGTGCGGGGCAGATGACCTTCTTCAACTACCTCTGGCACCTGAGGAGGTCAGGATAAAGGTTAAGAAACTTCTCAAGGAAAAAGAATTCTTAGAATCCTGCGGCCTGGTGGGGAAATCAGAGGAATTAAAAAAGATCGCGGAGGCGATTCTGCAGGTTGCCCCGACCAACATCACCGTGTCTATCACGGGAGAAAGCGGAACCGGAAAAGAATTGGTGGCACGGGCAATTCATAATAATTCACCAAGAAAAGATTACCCTTTCATAGCCGCCAACTGCGGAGCTTTTGCAGAAGGGGTACTGGAAAGCGAGCTTTTCGGACATGAGAGAGGAGCCTTTACCGGTGCAATAAGCAAAAGAGAAGGACTTTTCGAAAGGGCAGATAAGGGAACCATCTTTCTGGATGAGATAGCTGAGATAAAACCTGCCATACAGGTCAAGCTTTTGAGGATTCTGGAGGAGAAAACCTTCTTAAGGGTGGGAGGGGTTAAGGATGTCAAAGTGGATGCCAGGATTATAGCTGCTACCAATAAAGACCTGGAAAGGGAAGTAGAGATGGGAAGTTTTCGCAGTGATCTCTATTTCAGGTTAAGCGTGGTGAAAATCGATATACCCCCATTAAGGGAGAGGGTCAAGGATATCCCCATACTGGTTTATGATTTTATCCAGAAATTAAACCAGGAAAGCCCTAAGAAAATCTTAGGAGTAACAGAAGAGGCGATGGAGCTTTTGCTGAAATATCACTGGCCCGGAAATGTCCGTGAATTGAGGAACTTCTTGGAGAGCAGTTTGGTTTTTTCTGCTGACCGTTTTATAGAAGCCCAGGATGTGTTAAAATATATCGATAAGCAGGTGCAGATTGAAAGGCATCTGCCCGTAATTACGGGGAAAAGTGTGACCGCGGCTGAACACGAGCTAATCTACCAGGCGCTTTTGGGTTTGAGAAAGGAGATCGCTGTCCTGCGAAAGGAATTCCTTGAGGAAAAAAGTTTGGAGCTTAAAAAAGAATCTAAAAGTGTTGAGGTAAAGCCCCAGGTAAGCCTGGAGGAGATGGAAAAAGAGCTTATCGATAAAACCCTTAAAATGGTGGGCGGCAACCGGAAAAAAGCTGCTAAGATTTTAGGAATCGGAGAACGGACCTTATATAGAAAGATCGACCAGTACGGTTTAAGAGAACTTTAAGGTCTTCTGAAGAAGAGTTTCATCCTGTTAAACCCTTTTTTGAATGTCAAAATCTGCAATCTATCTTTTCATGCTTCTCTTAATCCCCTTTTCTTTGACATTTTCTCAGACCATCTCCTCCCAATTTTATGAAAATGAGGAAGACATAGAGGAAGGGCTTCTATCAGGAGACTTAACTTATGCCGAATACTTAGAGCTTTTGGATCTCCTCCACGAGGGAGTAGCGTTTAGCTCTCCACAAAAAGACCGGCTGCTTTTTCTACCGGATTTCACCCAGTCCGAAGTGGAGCAGTTGGCAGATTCATCCAGTCTGATACCCTTGCCAGAGAAAACTGCGCCTTTTTATTCTACCGCCGGAAGCTTTTTTCTGCCTGAGATATTGAGCCAGGCAAAGGGACGTATTTCCTTACAAAGTAGACAGAGATTTGACCAGGATTATTCCTCTGATTTTGTGCTCACAAAATTTCAAGTAGAGAAGAGATTCCTTTTCCAGTTTGAGCTTCAAAGGGAGGGAACGTCTGATCCTCAGGTTAAGAAAAGAAGCCTGGAGATTTTAAACCTTGGATATGTTAAAAGAATAGTGCTAGGCAGCTTTGACAAAAAAATCGGCCTGGGATTGAACATCGGATACCATCCTCTTTTGAAGGCTGATGATGAAAACAAACAGAGCTCCTTCCTTTATCCGATTTCTGGCAGGTTCAACGGGGTTCTGATCCAATCGGATTTCGGCTTTTTTCAGCCGGAGCTTATCCTGTCGAAAAATAAAAAGGGAACTCCATCTCAGGAGCTCTGGGCTTTAAATCTCTCAGCCTCATTTAAAGATTTTAATTTTGGCCTTTTAAGGTCTGAGGGCAGATTAAAAAAAGTATCCTCATTTTACGACCGGAACCTGAGCTTTTATCTTAAAGGTACAAAAGGTAAATTAGGACTTTCCAGTGAATATTCCATTCTTAACAATGGCGCCACCGGCTGGGCTTCGGTGCTGATTTTCAGGGACAAGCCGGTCCTGGTGGAATTATCCGGCTGGAGCTATTCTAATAATTATGTGCACCTTTTCGGAGCAGGTCCTTCCAATCCGGATTACACCCTCACGACAATTGACGAAATCGAATACGAATACCCTTCCAGAGAAAAAGGAGAAAAAGGGGTTATGCTGAAGTCGGTTTACAGGCTCTCCTCAAGATACTCTTTGAATTTCAGTTATAGCCAATGGGATGCATCTCCCTACTCTTCACTCAAGCTAAGGCAAAAAATAGGGTTAAAAATAACACTTTCAGAAAAGCTTAAAACCGGGCTGGATTATCTTTACTCGAACTCGGATTTGGAGAATGAAACAGCCTCTCAACACCTGCTCAGTTCTACCTTCCTATTTGGACCTTTGAAAGATATTTTCTTCCGTCTGATAACCCGGTACGGGAAAAAGAGAGCGGCGACGTCTTCCGACTGGAGGAACTCTTTTGAATTCCAGCTTCGCTCAGATTTTCAAAAGTCTTCCCCTTTTCTTCTAACTCTCTGGGCAAGGTATAAGGATAACGATCTTTCAAAAGGAGAGGATAGTTACTGGGATTTCCGTTTTCAGGAACGACTATCTCTTTTAAAAAACTCCATCTTTTATGGCGAGTATTTCATAAAATTGCCCTCTGGTGCCCAGGCTAAAACTCAGGGCGCAAAATTCAGGCTGGAGGTTGGATTTTGACAGATAAAGTATTGAATTTCCTGATCAGGTTCTTTCTTCTCTTATGTCTTTTGATTATTGTCTTTCCTCCAGCCGCATATAGCAGAGTTGTGCTGAATGAGATTTTAGCCAATGAGCCAGGCTCCAGGGTGAAATTGGAATGGGTCGAGCTTTTTAATACGGATACTTCAGCAATCGATCTGGGTGGATGGACATTCATAAGCAAGAGTGACACTACTATATTCCCTGCTGGAACATCAATTCCTGAGAAAAATTATCTAATCTTGGCGCGCAAGTTAGTCTCTGTTCCTCCTGATTCAGAAAGCTTCGAATGCTATTGGGGAAATGGGAGTGGAGTCTGGGGAGATAATCCCATCGAAAATTATCCTGCCCTTGAAGTCAAGCTCTCCTTAACCAATAGCTCAGGCAGTGTTACTCTAATCGATCCACAGCAAAATAGCTCTAACTTTTCCTGGAACAAAGATGCCGGAGACGGGGTTTCCTGGGAGAGAATTTCGCCTTCCGGCACCGACTCTATCTCCAACTGGGGTTTCTGTGTTTACACTAAAGGAAACACGCCCGGGGAAGTGAACTCCATAACCCCAGTTCCGAACGACCTGTCCATCACACCTTTTGATCTTTCCACTGAACCAGCATCACCCGGGGAAAATGAGAATTTCAAATTGAAGGTGAACGTCCGAAACTCAGGAACCTCTTCCTCCAGTGAGAATTTTCTGTATTTTTTCTGCGATTACGATTTTGACGGAAGCCTGGAGGAAAATGAGAGTCTGGGAACGCCCTTTTACATACCTCCTATACCCGTGAACCAGGATCTTACCTTTTCAAAGAAGCTTTCTTTTCCCCAAGGGGTTTACAGGTTATATGTCCAGATAGGTGAGGATGATAAGGAATACAATAATCAGGCATTTATCAACATTCGGGTAGGGCAGACACTTCCTGAAATAGTCATTAACGAATTCCTTTGCTCGCCTGGTGATAACCAGCCTGAATGGATAGAGCTTTACAACCGGACAGCTACCCCGATCAATCTCAAGAACTGGCGCCTGGGAGACTCAGCCAGCCAGAGCCTGATTACAAATGAAGACCTGAATCTGTTTCCGGGAGAATATTTAATCTTAACTGAAAACCGCTCCTTATTTTCCTCAAGCTTCCCTGAGGCAAGCTGTAATGTAATAGAACCTCTTAGCTGGCATATTTTGAATAATAGCGGAGATAAGATCGTTCTAAAAGATAGTCTGGGTTTTACAATAGATGAATTGAGCTATACCGCGGAGGCGGATATAAAAGGTTATTCCCAGGAAAGAGTCAGCTCTGAAAAAGTATCTTCTGATCAGAATAACTGGTGGAGATCAGTTGATCCCAAAGGTTCCACGCCTTGTAAGATAAACAGCCTACAGAATTCTAATTCTACGGAAGAGGTGAAATTAGACATAAACCCCAACCCCTTTTCTCCTGACGGAGACGGGTTTGAAGATCAGGCAGGAATAAGCTATACCATCCCCTTCAAGTCTGAATCAACCTTGAAGATCTATGATATCAGGGGAAGACTGATCAGGACCTTGATGGACAAAGCGCCACAGGTTTCAGGAGTAATTTTCTGGGACGGCAAGGATAATGATGGGAATATAGTAAAAGCCGGCATATATATTCTGTATCTCAAGACTTCCGGGCCGAGCAGCCTTTCAAAAAAGACAACCATAGTCGTGGCTAAAAGGTAGTTTTTCATGCGAGGATTATTTTTTACATTCTTATTCTGCCTGATCTCTTTTGAATTTTCCTCTGGGGCATTTGAGGAAAAACCGGGCAGTGCCAGAGGCCTGAGCCTGGCAGGCGCTACCTCTTCTTTAAGCTCGGAGTCTTCCCATCTTTTGTCCAATCCTGCATCCACAGGACTTCTTTCTAAAAAGGAAATCCAGCTAAGCTGGTCTAAATTGTTTGGATTGGACGAGCTTTCCCAGGGAGATCTGTATCTGACATTACCTCTAAATAAAAGATGTAATCGCAATATAATAATGTCCTGTTTTAGCAAAGTAGAAATGTCCTATTTTGAGATTGCCACAATATCTTACTTTAAAGGAGGATATTATGGCAGGAAAGGACATGATCAGGATGAGTCAAGAGGAGATAAGAAGGGT